>JBEIOW010000037.1:0-9718 GCA_040377385.1 Bacteriovoracaceae bacterium
AAGCCCCTCCTTACCCTCGATACCGCGCGCGCCCCTGCGGTGGCGCTGCGTTCGGGTCTACAACTCCTGGTCGCGCCGAACGGCAAAGGAAAGAGCACGCTCTTCCAAACGATCGGCGGCGTTCTCTCCGCGCTCGGGGGCGAAATCCGTTTCGGCGAAGGGGGCGAACGGTTGAACGCTTCGTCCGACGTCCTGTACGTCTCCGAGTACCTGACGTTTCCGAAGTTCATCTACCCTTCGGAGTGGATCGAGTTTCTTTCCGGCCGACCTTGGAAGGGCGAGCTCGAGCGGGAAATCGGCCCCTGGATCCCGCGCTTCCGATTGGAAGAGCCCTTCACGAAATTTCTCGGACGCTTGAGCCAAGGAGAGCGTCGCAAGATCACCTGGCTCGCCGCGCACGCGTCCCGCAAACCGGTCGTTCTCCTCGATGAGCCGCTCGATGGTCTGGATCTCTACGGAATCCAGACCGCGCGCGCGATTCTTTCCGAGTGGAAAAAATCCGGACGCATCGTGCTTGTGGTCGCGCACCAGGTTTCGGAGATTTTGGATCTCAGTGATCAGGTCTTTTTGATTCGGGACGGTGCGCTTCTTGACTGGTCATCCGTCGTGGCGGGCGGGTCGCCGGGCGCGCTGGGTTCCGATACGTTCCGAACGAAGGTCATGGAATTCTACGGCGCGGGAAATTAATCCCCTTCGGCGCCGAAGGTGCGGTTTGCGTCCAGCCCTGTGCGAGAACGGTCAGAGGGTGAGTCGACGTTTCGTCGACTTAATCAAACATCCCCACCACCGGAGCCACAATCGACGGATCTGCAAACGGATAAGAATCCGCACCCATCCGCGTATCGCAGAAGCGCCGAATCGATTTCAGAATGATCCCAAGCTCAGAGTTGCGCGCGATGAATGGGAAAATCGGCTCGCGAAAAACCGGGTACACCAAATTCCCTTGTCCAGGAATTCGATCAGTCGAAACCATCGCCGCCGGGCTCGACGGCGAGGAAGGAACCCGCAAGCTATCGATGGTGAGAATCCGGTCCGACTCGACGCCAATCACCAAACCCGCGTGCACCGGATCGGTGAGCTTGCCGTCGCGGCCCGCAAGATGGTTGTTGAGACGCCAGAAAACCACCCAGTCCTGGTCTTCAACTAGCGTGGAAGTCTCAGATAGAATCCGCGCCAACGCCTCGGGCCGGGAAGCGTTGTTGCGCAGCCACTCCTCGAGCGGAGGATTGCGAATCGTATCTTCCACCTGCCATTGACTCAGGAGTTGTGTGAGCAGCGAGCGCACTTCGGGATCCGCCGTGAACTCGAAAAGATTCGCGTAACCGTCGATCGCGGTGACCTCGCCCTGCTTCAGACGCTGGATCCATTCCCAGACGCGCAAAGTCTTCTGAAAACCTTGGGGACGGGGAAGCTCCGGCCGATAGATCGCAAGATAGTTCGCGAACCGATGAAAACTCGAATGCCACCAGCAGAGCCCGTAGTTGAAGTAACCGCCTGGATTGAGGAACGCGATCGCGTTCCGGGCATCACTGAAACTTTCGCGCACATCGCGCGGAGTGCGCCCGCAGAATTCACGAGACTGCGCGAGAGAAACATCCGGTAGCTGCGCTGGCGTCCGCTCTGCGGGTGACCGCGGAGGGCCAAAGGCGTGAACAGATGAAGCAGAAGCGACTAGCGCGACTCCGAGAACAAGAGTCGTCCCGGCAAACGAACGGCGAAGCATCCCAGATTCCTTTCACCGCCTTCGGAAGCCCCCCATCCCGGGAAGCCGCAAACCCGAAGCCGGAAACAGAAATCAGCCTACAACCGATACGTCCGAGAGCAAGAGATAATCCGGTCCGAAATAGCCCGCGCCTCCACTCGGCCCAAAGTCAGAGCCAAACTGCGACCGCTTCACGCGATTCTTTGAGAACCGCGCCGACTGGAGATTTTCCGCGAGCGACCCCGACAGCGAGCCGCCTTTGATGTACTCCACCGTGCCCCGCACGTTGTCGTGAAGGCGCGCGAGCCGGATCTCGCTCGAGAAGGTACCGCTGTTCGGATCCGGGAAGATGCTCGAGAACTGAAGAATTTCCAAAACCTGCGGCGCGGACTTCTTCATCTCATCGAACGACATCGTGCCGGGCTCAACCACGAGATTCCCACGCACGGTGGTAGGCGACTGTTTCAAGTACTGCGCGTACTGCGCATCCACCAACGTGGCCTGGACCTGATTCTTATCCACGACCTTGAGCGCCTTCTGCGCCACGCCTTGGTCGGAAATCCCCGCAGTATCCGCCCCGAAATCGAGCTCCGGATCGAGTGTCATCGTGAGCAGATCGCCTTTGGCTTCCGGGATCAACGACTCGCCGGGTTTCATCGCCGGGAGGCCTTGATAGAGGTTCACCCCTGAGAACTGCGAGAGCGCCGTGCCGAGAATCGTCGCGGCGACTTCCGCATCAACGATGACGGGATAACGGCCCGACAGCGGCTTACGCACATCGAGCGAATGCTCAGCGCGATCCGAGGTCTCGTCAAAGAGCTTCTCGACCGGCAGGTCATCCAGGCTCACCGTCCACTGCGTGCTCAGATACTCGTCGGATTCGGTCTTGCCGTTCGGCAATGTACGGCTCATCGAGTAGGCCGCTTCGACATAGACGCGGCTCTGCGAGCTACGGTTGGTGAGCCCGTTGCTCAGGTGCAGCTCGCGGTTGTGCATCGAAACAAAGAGTTCAGACGAGTTGAACTGCGTCTTGCGTTTCTTCAGCACGGATTTTCGAATTCGGTCGGTGAGGTCCGATACCACTCGCTCCATGTCCTCGGCTACGCGTGGATCGGCGGTTTTGAGTACCGGAAGCTCCTGCGTGATCGTTTTCGGCAGATCCCAGGCCTGGTGATCCGTCTGGAGCGCTGCCTGATAGGCCGACTCGAGCTGCGGCCCGAGAGGCAATTTGCGGGTCAGCTTCTTCACGATCTCGCCCTGCCGATCCGGTTTTCCGGGCAGGTTCACCATCAGGCGCAACTGTAACGCCTCAGAGCGCGTCTCGCGGTCCTGGTCGAGAGCGAACGCTTCGCGATCCATCAGGAAATAGCGCTCACGACGAAGCGTATGCTCCTGCGAAAGCACCCAGGCACGCACTCCCGAGCGCGCGGAGAGCAGAGATTTTAGTTGATCGAGGTTCCAACCCGCGTTCGTACTCATGATCTTCTCCTCAACCTAACGTCGCTTGATCGAGCAACAAATACGGTCCGCCGCAGCCCGCGACGACATACTCTTTGTGGTATTTACCGCAGCCGCCGGCGTCGTTCACCGGATGCTTGCTACGGTCCGCTCCCGGATCAGTGAAGTCGATTTTCGATTTCGCCACGATCGAGTTCAATACGTCTGGAACATACCCTGTCAGCTGAACATCCCCTCCCGCAGGCCCGCGGAACACACGACCCGTGAGTTTGCCGGCTTTGACTTCCTGCAAGTAGGCGATGCCGACCTGGATCCCCATTCCTTTGGGATCTTCCATGCCGCCCGCAGCGGCGGTCGCGAGAAAGCCGTGGTCGATCTTCTTCATCAGCTGATCGAGCGTCTCCGTCCCGGCGCTGAAGTACGTATTGGTCTGGCGGGTGTAGACGCCGTGCGACCAGCTCTCACGCTTGCCGTTGGCGGTGCGAGGGATCTCCAGGCGAATCGCCGAAGTGAGATTCGTCATCGGCTCGCGCAGGCGGCCTTTCTCCAGAAGAACCTGCTCGCCCGCCAGCCAGCCTTCTTCGTCAAAGAAGTAGCTGCCCCAAGCGGCATAGGGTTGATCGGCATTTTGGAAAATAGCTGGATTGTTGAGGATGGTCGCATGCTCGTTGCCGACGAGTTCGCCTGACTTTTGAAGTTCCCACGCCTTGCTGCGTCCACGCACGCAGGTATCGGCTTCCTGAGCGTGACCAAACGCTTCGTGCGCCAGAATGCCCGTGATCACCGGCCCGAGCAGGACTCGGTACTTGCCCGGCTCCAAGCGCTCGGCGTTCCGGAGCGACGCCAGTTCACTTAACATGCGATCGATCTCTTCGTCGGGGTAGTGGGCGATCTCCAGGCCCCCCAAACCTCCGGGACGCTCGTAGACCCGATGCGGGCCGCTCATGGCCATGAGGAGAAGCGCCGTCCGGTAGAGAGTCTGGGACAAGTTACTTTCGCGATCGATGAAGATCGCTTCTTCTTCCCCGAAGTACTGACGGGTCATGAGGAAGGTCAGATCCGCTTCCGTCAGGCCGGCATGCACCGCGCGTGCTTTCACTCGGTCCATCAAGACCTTCAAACGGGCGAACACCTCCGCATCGCCGAGCGCATGAGGACCCTCCAAGTAACGAATCCCGAAGTGGACGGGGGTTCTGGCAGACGCACCGGCAGGAATCTGATCCCGAATTTCCGGATCCAGGGTCGCTTTCAACCGTTCAGTCCACGATGGGGGCGCGTACACACGACGGGTCGCGCCCTCCGGAGGCACCGTCTTGGCGACCCGCTCGGCAAAACTCGTCGCCAAGCGCTCGAGCGCGCGAGAATCCAGCTCGTCACTCGCTTGCTCAAAGAGCGTGTACCCATCATAGATCCGCAGCACGATTCCCTCGCTCAGCGAGTCCGAGAGGTTGGTCTGCTTGAGGTTGGCCATGTGGTTCTTCACCGACTTGCGCTCGTAGTAGAGCGAGCCGTACCAGCCTGGCTGACTCTCCAGGATCGGGATCAGGTTAGGCAAAAATTCCCGCAGGGGATTCAGGTCTGAACGAAAAGGGGCGCGAAGCGTCTTTGAAGCGGTCATCCTTCCGGTTTAACTTAAGGAGACCGTCGGCGGAGAGCGAAAAACAGCTTTTCACTGCGGAATTTGGCCTGTGTTACCCTAAAGGCACCCTATGGCACCCTTCTTTCAGATCTTCGGAAGCTTTCGGATGTTCATCATCCTTCTCCTCGGATTTTCGTCAGGCATTCCGCTGGGATTGACCGGGAGCACGCTCCAGGCCTGGATGAAAAGCGATGGGGTTGACCTCACGGTCATTGGAATTTTCTCGCTCGTCGGTCTCCCCTACACGCTGAAGTTTGTCTGGGCTCCTCTCATGGACCGTTACGTGCCGCCTTTGCTCGGACGCCGGCGGGGATGGGCTGTCCTGACTCAGATCTTGCTGATGGGCGGCATCATCGCGATGGGAGCGACCAATCCCGTGGAGAACGCGGGCCGCATGGCCCTCTTTGCCCTTTGCGTCGCCTTCTTCAGTGCGAGCCAAGACATCGTCCTCGACGCTTACCGGACTGAAGTTCTCCACAAGGAAGAATACGGAGCGGGTGCCGGCGTGTACATCCTCGGCTACCGGCTCGCGATGCTTACCTCGGGTGCGGTCGCCCTGATTCTTTCCGACCACCTCCCCTGGAGCACGGTCTACCTCATCATGGCGGGCTGCCTGCTCGTGGGCGTCGCCGCTTCCGTGATGGCTCCCGAGCCCGATCGACACGCCGAGCCCCCAAAATCTCTTCGCGAAAGTTTTGTCGGCCCCTTAATGGACTACTTCCGACGCAAGGGCGCGCTCGAGATCTTGATTTTCATCCTCATCTTCAAGCTCGGCGACGTGCTCGCTGGCATGATGACGACTCCTTTCCTGATCGAGACGGGCTTCACTCGGACCGATATCGGAACCGTCAATAAAGGCTTCGGGATGATCGCAACGATTGTTGGAGCGCTGTTCGGCGGGGCGCTACTCGCGAAGCTCGGTATCCTGCGCGGTCTTTGGGTGTTCGGGATCGCACAGGCTTTCTCGAATCTGATGTTTGCCGTGTTGGCGACGCTGGGCCATCACTATCCAATGATGGTCGCGGCAATCGCGATCGAAAATCTTTGCGGCGGCATGGGTACGGCCGCCTTCACCGCGTTCCTCATGATGCTTTGCAATCAGCGCTTCTCGGCGACGCAGTACGCGCTCCTTACTTCGCTGATGGCCATCACTCGCGTACTCGCGGGCGCCCCGAGTGGCTGGATGGCCAAAGAACTCGGCTGGGTCCCGTACTTCGTCGCAACGACGGTTCTCGCGATTCCGGGACTTTTGATGCTCTTGCGTTACCGCAAGTGGGTCGTCGATCCTGAGGCGAGCACCGCGGTGCCTGCGCGAGGGTAAATTCGACTTATCCCGGGATAAGTCCGCTTCGCCCTATTTTCTGCAGAACGCAGGGATGTTTTTCATCTCCGCCATGAGCCGCGTGTAGCCGGCATTGCCGGTCTTCTTGGTCAAGACGGCCCAGTACCAATGCTTCGGTGGGAAGAGTGGATTCTTCCGGACGATGATCTGGCGATTGAGGATGTTGACGCCGCACTCGAGATTCCGGCGTCCGTCGAAGATCGTTTTCCGCTTGTCCGTATCGGACAAGTTGCGATCGACGCTCCAATCGAAGTTACAACTATAGTATTTGGCGTCCTGGTAGGAGAGCTGCAATAGCCCCTCGCTCCAAATAGGCTTGCCCGTCACCCCATCGTTGCCCGGAATACCGACTTCGCGAAAACGAGTGGCAGGATTCAGCGCGCTTTCGGCGACCGACATCGCTTGAAGGAAGTACGCCCAGAACTCGCGCTTCTGCCATTCCGTCATCGAGAAGAATTTTGGACAGACGTCCTTCACGTCGGCGGGAACCTGATCGCTGAGCATGCCTGAAGGGATCGCCTCACGAACCAGGTGCGACCATTCTTCTTTCCAATGGTTGTTGGGCTTGGCGCGGTTGCGGATCGCGAACGGCGTGAAGTGAACATCGATCTCTTCCGGTGCGTCGACGGGCGCGTCCTCCGGAAGCGAAGGCTCCAGCTCTTCGGCGGGCTCAGCCACGGGTTCGCGTCTGAGCTGAGAAAGGCGAAGTGCTTCTTGGAGATTGCATCCCGTCAAGATCATGACGGACAGGCTGAGCCAAACTGCGCTCAATCCGTATAAATTCGCTCTCATCGGGTCCGCTCTCCCGGCTCTCGGCCAAAATTGCCTATAGAGAACCATCGGGAAACTGACGGCAGAGCTTGAGACAAAGATCAAGGCGCAGGACGAGAAGTCCGAACAGCAAGAATGGCGCAAGAGTCTCCATTAGCCACGAACTGGAACCGCATCGTCGCCTACGTGATGGATGCCTGGGTTTTCGTGCTTGCCGCTGCGGTCGGCGGCACGTTCGGCGAATGGTTTGAAATCATCGTCACTGGCGTCGCGCCCAGCGCCGATCGACTCGGGATGAATTTCGGCTTCTACTTCTGGGGCTGGGCGATCACTTTCTTGAACGTGGGCGTACTGCAAGGACTGACGGGTTCTTCGCTCGGCAAGCATGCGATGGGCCTTCGCGTGGTTCGCAAGGACGGCGCCCCGATCGGCGTCCGCCGAAGCGTGCTTCGCTCGCTCGGCCACTTCCTGGCTTTTTTCACACTCTACGCGTCCTACGCAGTCGCCCTTATCAATAAAGAGAAACGCGCCGGACACGACTGGCTCGCCTGGACGGTCGTGATCAAGAAGGGCGCAATCTATCCGGAACGCGCGCGGCCGAAGCTCGCGCTAGTCGAAGAGCAGGATCGCCCGAGCCTGCCGCGCGCCGCTTAAGCACGGTTCTCAAATCGGTGACGGCGGGATCCCCTTCACCGAGATCGCGCGGTCGAAAAGCTTGAATGTGCCATTGCTATCGTCTAGCAGCTTACGGCCGGGACAAAGAATCGCCTCGTTCGGATACTCAGGCTCAACGCCCACGATCGTCGCTGGCTGGCACTTCTCATTCACTTCCTTGAGCACGAGCTCGTACTGCCGCCGATCGCGCTCGTCGTGCAGCTCCAGTTCCGCGATGCCTTCAGGTTGATACCGATAGAAGGACGGGACCTCGCGAGACCAAAGCATCGGAGGGCTGTAGAGTGGGCGGAGATCCGGTTGGTGATGCGATCGCTTGCGGAAGGCAACACTCGTATTGAGGTCAACGACTTCACCGAAAGCCGTGGCCACCCAAAAGCTGTAGTGCTCGCCCCAGCAACCTGCCCAAACGACCGAATGGTCTTCTAAGACCTCAACCCACGCGGCCGGACCGTACATGACTTGCGAATCAATCCCGAAATTCTTCAAGGCCTGCGAGCAAGTCGCAGCCACGAGCAGTGGAACTTCCACACGATCGCCGCTGATCCGGTCCACCACCTTGGTCACGACGCGCGAGACGCACGCGATCACTTCGGGAGGAGTCTGGGCGAATTCCTGGGATGGCGTCGTGGTCACGGGCCCTCAGCTCCGGTACACCGACCAGGCCCAGAGCGCCCAGCCCGCAAGAAACAGCACGCCGCCAAAAGGGGTCACCGCGCCGAACGCGCGCACGCCAGAGAACGCAATCACGTAGAGGCTTCCCGAGAAAAGCACGATCCCCACGGCAAAAAACACCGCCGGCAATCCCGCCTTCTGCTGCGTGATCAGGGCCCAGAGCCCGAGCCCAATCAAAGCCAGCGCATGCGTCGCCTGGTAGGTGACGCCCGTCTGGTACACCGACATCGCGTAATCCGAGAATCGCTCCTTCAAGGCGTGAGCCCCGAACGCACCCAGCGCAACCGAAAGGAAGGCGAAAACACAGCCCCAGAGAATCGAGGTTTTTGCGCTCATCGGGTCAAGATCTCCTTCCCGCGTTGGATCATGGCCGCCTTGTCGGCAGCGGTGCTGGAGATCTGCTCCAGATCGTTCTCAAAATCCTGGACCCAGCTCGCCTTCAGCTTAGCTTTCTCGGCGAGTTCCAGCAGCTCCAGTCGCAAGAGCCAATCTCCGCGATGTTGAGCGGAAAGCAAACGCGCGATCCCCGCGAGCGGCTCAGCGAGTGCGGCGGACGCGATCCCTCCCGAAACCCAGTTCGTACGAAGGGTACGCACCTGCGCGTACAACGCATTCAACTCCCGGTTGGCGTCCGTTAGATTCGTCTTGGGCTTTTGCGCTTTGTATCGATAAGCACCCGTCGCAGCGGCGTAGCGCGCGCGATCGGCAGCGCCCCCGAAAACTGAAACCACTGAGCTCCCGCAAGCGAGATCAAAAGTTCCCCACTCCGGGCGATAGAGCACTTCGTTCCCCCAGCGAATCGTGCAGTCCTGGAAACGCAAGATGAGCGTGCGCGAAGGCTCCGAGGGCCGCGAGACCTCTCCGATGAGCTCGGCTTCCAACTCGATTCCGTTTTCCCAAACAAGACGACCTTTTTTGCCGGGACTGAATCCGATTTTCCCCAATTCCGCGGCATTGAGCGCGCGAACACCGCGAAGCGCTCCAAGCGGGGTCGAAAACCCTTCCGCATGGAACTTCGGTCCTTGATCAGGAAGTTCACTGCCGTTGCACGCCAGCTGGCAAGGTCCGCGAAACTTGAGGAACGCCGGCTGGCCGGACGAATCCATCCGAAAGTCCTCGAGTACCCCGCTCACTTGCAGACCCGAGTCGAGCTCCGAAGTCGTCACCGTGCGCGCCATCTTCGCCTTGGCCAACGCCTCGGCGCCACCCACTCGATAGGCCATCCGAGCCGAAAAATCATGCAGCACGCGTGTGAGCGCCGCGAAATCCGGCGCGACAAAAAGCTGCGGCTGGGGACGCGTGATGTCGTAAGCGGTATTCACGCAGTCGAGCGTGAAGGGGATCTTGAGCACCTCATCCTTCAGGCAGCCGAAGCTTTCCCCCACCGAAGAAAGAAGTCCGGCGCCATAAATTTTGGGATCCGTGGGCGAACCCACGAGGCCATACTCCACCGTCCACC
>JBEIOW010000284.1:0-3870 GCA_040377385.1 Bacteriovoracaceae bacterium
CACGCCGATTTTGGCGCCAGAGTAGTAGGACAGGTAAATGTCCCGGAGCACTTGCTTGTTCGGGGGGTAGATCTTGGAGACCCCTTGCATCGTAAACGCGAATTTTTCTGCCATGAGACGGATATAGCCGACCTCGGGGCGGAAAAACAGTCCCGCGTCAGGGCCGGTTCAAGGACCTAGAATGCTGGAGTCTGAGTCGAGAGTCTGGGTCGAGAGTCCGAGTGGAGCCAGAAGACGTAGGGCCCTGCGGTCAGCCAGCGACTCCGTCCCACTCCCCCTCGAGATACGAATCTTCATCGACCTTCTTCCCCTTCCCCTTCTTCCCCTTCTTGCTCGGGGTATTTTTGGGTCGGGTGGGTCGATCGAAGGACTTCTTGTAGAACTCCTTCACTTTTCCCAACAGTTTGGATGTGTCGTAGATCATGCCGTCCCCGACCTTGGGCGTGTGAATCTCCTTAATCCACCACCGAGCCACACCCCCACTCGTGACGAACTCGAACTCAGTGTCAAAACCCGACATAAAGTTCCAAGTGATCCGATCTCTTGGCATTCGGATCAGATAAACGGAGGCATCCTCACCGGCAAATGGGACGTCCGGCTTGGCGTCCTCACCGCCGTACCGAGTCGGCACGAGGAGCGAAGAGTTCGTCGTCGTGGATAGACCTTCTTTCAAACCGCTGTCGGACGCATGAGCTTCCAATTCGACGGCACGACGCTTGCTCTCGGCCACGAATTTCTGAGGTTCAGATACGATACTGTTGATCAGATCCGTGACTTTGGACCCCGCCTCGGAGGGAAACTGGGGATAGAAATCAAATCGTAGAAGAGTCAGGAGCCACTTCTGCGCCCGTGGAGAAACATACTCCAATAGACTCTTCGCATCCTCGGAGGTCAGCCTGGTCTTCTTCTCTTTGCGGCTCAACCGGAATGCCTCTACGTTGGAAATCACCTCGCCGATCGTCTGCAGATGCTCCCGCGCATTCGGCAAGCGATCAAAGAGCTTGATAAATACTGCCTCCGGATAGAGGCCAATCCACTTTCCTAGCGACGTATCCCCGCGCAAAACCACAACCGTGTCATCAGGTACCCGGCGCACCGCCTCTTCAAACGAAGCGTAATTCAGACGGGACTCCTTGAGGAGAGATTCAAATAGCTTGAACCTCCAGACCTTGCTCATCTGGGCACGTTCCGCAGGACTCAGGCGCTCGCGGCGAATGAAGTAATGCTTCAGCATCTCGCGCCCAGCGGCATGCAGTTTACGTCGCTGCTCCTTGACGTGCGCCGCCGCCGCACGATCCGTTCTCGCGAAAGCAATCTCGTCAACGGAGTAGAGGTAATCAACAATCCTATAGTGCCCGAGCATATCGGCGACGTTGCGGCGGGCAGTTTCAGGATCCTGCTCAAATGAGCTCCGTGGTGTAGCGAATCGCGAGAACAGCGCCGCCGGCGGCAAGTTGTCCTCCAGCGTGATGGACTTGAGATAGAGCTCCTTCTGCCAGGGCTGCAGCGGCATCTGTCCGCGACTCTCCGCTGCAAGCAATGGCTCAAATGGCAAGAGGCGAACCTGGTCAGCCTTCACCACACCGGACTTCAGGTCCCGGAAGAGGCGGAAATTATCTCGGTAGACTTGCCGGTGAAGCGCGCCGATTTGACCCCGCTTGCGCTTCATTCCCTTTTCCTTCGGACTGCGCTCCATGTGCGCTCGCACGTACAGCAAATCCGGAACCGGGTAGATTACTCCATCGCGGTACCAAAGCGGCACGCCTTCCGGAGCGCGCAGAAATCCGTCCTCGCCCATTACGATGGGCTTACCGCCCACGATGATCTGCTTGCTCCAAGGCCCCGATGGAGGAACCTCGCCATTCCAAAGCTCGGTGAGTTGAGCGACGTTGGGATGCTTGAGGAGCGATTTGACGAAGGGCGTACCGTAACTGGGTGCAATGGTTTCAATGCTGTAATCACTGACCCCCAGCTCAAGCAACTCCAGGTAATTGAACATCCCCGCAGCTACCTCTTGGGCGTGTTCCGCAAGCGGTAAAACGAGATCAGAGCCATATGCAGGGAGGATCGCCGGGGGCAAACCGGCTTCTCGAAGAATCCGGTCCATGATCAGACGTGCTGTCCGACCGTTTCCATCACCAAATGGTCGGATCGAGATCAAGCGTCGCTGCACGGCGACCGCCAGCGTGATCGGGTCCATGGTTTCGCGGTTGGCCTCGTAAAAATCGAAGGTCTCTTGAAGCTTCTTGCCGATCTGCGCCGGGCTGGGGTGAAGGATCATGCCGACGCGCGCGTCTGCCTTGCTCCACGGCGCGGGCACTTCCACAAAACTGAGATTCGGATTGCGCTTGAGCTCCGTCAGCTGCGCATCGGTCAGTGATCGCCGCAGAAAAGCACCTTGGATCAGCGGCACAGAACGAAACGGCGCCCGGACCAATCCGGTCGCTGCGCCAATGATCCGCAGAGGACTTCCTTGGGCGCGACCCGTCGCCAGTGCGTTCACCTCCGCAATCAGTTCGCGAGTGAGTTTAAGCTCCCCGATTGGAATCGAGTTCAATCTCTCATTGGCTTGACGCCAATCGAAGTAGTCCTTCGCACCCCGATGCTCATATTTCGATCGGAACGCGGGAATCTTCTCGTATTCGTCGGTCGGCATCGTACGGACGACATCAATTTCATCGAGTGCCTTCTGCTGCCACACGAGCTTCGTGACCTTGGGCATGTAACGAGTGCTGAGGTCATAAATGAGTTCCGGCGTAATCTCTCGCGAAAGAACCTTCACCACTTCGTCGGCGATGCAGTCGGCGTCCAGGCTAGCCGGCGTAGGCGTCGGCGCTCCACCGCGAGACGGCGGCTCGACCGGATCGGCACTGAAAGCGCCCCCGGTCGCCGTAACCGCGAATAGAAGGAATACCAAAACGAAGCGAAGCCCCATGCCTCTCTATCGGAAGCGCAATCTTCTATCTTCAGAAATTCAAAGCCGAACTGGCTTCGCCAAAAAATTGGCAATGCCTGCTTTCTGCTCATTTCAACTCAGTTTCGTTCCGATAGAAACAGTATGGGATTCTGCTTCCTCGCTTTGCGCTTTCCCCATCGTTACGGCTTGCTGATCGCTCTCTTGGCGATCGCGACTGCGCCGAGAGCCGCGATCGCGGGTACCCCGGAGGACTGCCTATCAATCGAGCTGATCAAAAGCCTCAAACTCAAATTCGAAGAAACTGAATCTCGCCTACGTTGGATGAAGGGATCAGACGACGTGCTGGAGTACCGTCGACTCATTTCCGGCCAAAGTTCGGAGAAGGTCCCGAACCACCTCTCCCCTTTCGAGTACTACGGCATTGACACCTATTCCGCCTGGCGAGCGGGGTCCGACTACATCAACATGATCCCGATCGGGAAGTTTCGTCCCACCCTCGAAACGCTTTCCGACCTCAATCGCATCTCGGCAGCGGCGTCGCACACCAACCTTAAATTCTTGAAGGCCTTCTTCCCTCCGGGCTGGGTTCCGCCCTCCGATGGGCACTACCGCGCGCGCGACACCATCGGAAAGGATCCACTCACGAATCCGCTCAACGAAGAGCAGTACCAAGCGATCAAAGACAATCAGGATCTGGGCTTCATCGAGCTACCCGCGCCCTGGAGTAAGCCGGGCGCGCGAAAGGGCGCGATCGTCTACGCGCGGGGACGCGACGTGAAGAAAAAGGTTCAGGAGGTTCTCGACTGGTACAATCAAAGCAAAAATTTCTACGACCCCGTCACGCTCGCCGTGACCGTCCAGAGACGGATTGTATCCATCCATCCATTCACGGACGGCAACGGCCGCGTCTCACGCTACCTGATGGATCGAATTTTGATGGAGCACGGCTTGCC
>JBEIOW010000579.1:0-1690 GCA_040377385.1 Bacteriovoracaceae bacterium
AACCGTAGAAGTGATCGTGCCATCGGATGTTGCGCTCTTCGCTTCCTGCGCCGGACTCTCCTGCTGTGCTGGCAAGGGTGGGGGCGGTGGCGGTTGAGTCGCGCACGCCCCGAGCAGAGCGCTGAAAGCCGCACTCCGCTGGAGGTGAGCTACGAGCGCATCTTTATCCGCGTAGAGCAGGAACGCCTGCTCGAATGCCGCAATGGGAGTAAAGGAGAGCTTGCGGAGGAGCGATCGCAAGTTGGCAATCATGGAAGGGACACGGTCGACGAGCGCTTTGAGTGAATCAGGAGTGAGAGGTTGTAGGGTGAGCGCCATCTCAAGGGGTCGCTCGACCAGAGTTCCGGGGTCTTCCCGCGAGAAGGCTTCGATCCGGCTGCGGCTCTCATGGTCCGCGCTGATTTCTTCCGGGAGTCCGAGTACATCGGAGGCAGGTAGTCGGCGGATCATCTCGATGTCGAAGAGAGTGATCAGCTCTCCGATACGTCGAAAATGCAGCATCATTTCCGGATTTCGAAAGTAGAGGAAGACATGGAATCCGATCGGCTCTTCGGGCCGGAAAGCGGTCATTGGAATGGGACGCAGTCGGCTCATTTCGATCATGCGTAATCCTCGGAGACCTGAGGCAGGCCATTCCAAACTTTAAGGCTTACCCGCGGCTTCTCTCCGTCCAAATACTCGATGAGGGCGTAGGTGCGCGTGATGCCGTGACCGAGCGAGCTCCAGTGGAGGCTGGTGATCGGCGTCCAGGTGCCGGTGTTCACGTACATTTTGCCGTTAGGAAAGACCCGAACCTTCGCCTGATGGTCGTGGCCGAGGATGAGCGTGTCGTACCCAAGCCGACCGTCCTTGTCGCCGCTGAAAATCCGATCAGCGACCTTCTCGAGTGATGTTCGGCGTAGGGCCTCGATGAGGATCAACACCGTCTTTCGAAAGCGGGCGAACCGCATCGGGTGGGTAATAAAGCGCATTTTGATGAAAAATAGGGCGCTCTTGAAGCCACCGACCCAGAACCAGACGGGTTCCAGAAAGAAGGCGATCTTCAGGTACATGCGCATCGGGTGGATCTGGCTGATGTAGTGGCGCTTGAGTTTGATTCGATTGATGAATCCCATGACGAAGAAGCTGCCGAAAGGGAGGTTCATCAGCGTGCGTTTGCCGTGACGAGTCTCGCGTTCGATGAACAGATTGTTCTCGTCGAATTGGTTGATGATCTCGTGTTGATGGCCATGATCAATGCAGATGCGGTCAAAGATGTAGGGTTTGAGTTGAAATTCGATTGCGGATGGCGTGGGCGGCTCAAGCGTGGCACGAACCAAGTCCTGGACCTTGGGCCAAAGCAGCGCAGCGTCGTGATTGCCCCACCGGAAAATCACCCGCTTGCCGCGCGCGAGAAAGAGCTTCAATGCCCGCATCGCGACCGGATGCCCTTCGATGATCTTCTGGAACTGGCGAACGGCTGCGTTCTCTTCGACTTCGATCGGAAACTCTCGTTCGGGACGGTTGCGTCTCCGCTTTTCCTCGATCACGGGGAGGACCGCGAGCGGATCAAAAAAGTCACCGTTGATGATGAGCTCGACGTCGCTGTCGGCGTAATCAGCGGAACTGTAGTGATCCAGAAATTCTCGGAACTTCCCGTCCTGGTGAAAGTCCTCAAGCGGATTGCGACGGCCATCCGGGAGGACGGCGC
>JBEIOW010000132.1:0-6034 GCA_040377385.1 Bacteriovoracaceae bacterium
CGCATCGCGAGCACGCGCGCGTCCGCTGGAGCGAGCCCGCTCTTGCTCGATTCAGCATCGATGTTGACCTCAAGCAGGACCGGTAGCGGGTGGGGCCGCGCAAGTGCCTCCCAGCGCTTGGCGATCTCCATCGCGAGCTTCTCGCTGTCGATGGAGTGAATAGAATGAAGATAGGGCAGGATCAGCTTCACTTTATTGGTCTGGAGATGGCCGATGAAGTGCCACCGGATGCCGTCGCAACCGCGTTGGCGCAGCTGTTCGGCCTTCTCGACGAGTTCCTGCGCGTAGTTTTCACCAAAATCGCGTTGACCCAAATGATAGAGGTCGAAAATGGCGTCGATCGGTTGCGCCTTGCTCACGGCGAGTAAGTGGACGTCGCGAGGATGGACTGACTCCGCGACCGCAGCTTGAATCCGATTTTGAATGGAGCGGTAACGTTCGGCGAGCGCACTCATTTCCACAGTCCTTCGTGTTCTAGATCCTGAAGGAGCTGTGAGATGGGCAGACCGACGACATTGGTGTAGCTGCCACGAATCGATTCGATGAAACCCATCCCAAATCCTTGCGCGGCGTACGCGCCGGCTTTGTCCATGGGTTCACCGGACTGGACGAAGGCCGCGATGCGTTTGGCACTCAGGCGTCGCATTTTCACACGTGTCCGTACGACGCGAGTCAGGAGTTTTGGTTCACCGCGCGTGCGCCCGATCCAGAGCGTGTAGCTGGTTAGGACGGTGTGTTCCTTCCCCGCGAGCCAGGTCAACATGCGGCGCGCATCTTTTGCGTTCAAAGGCTTGCCAAGAATCGTCTTTCCGTCGGGAGCGACGACGGTGGTATCGGCCGCGATGACGATGCACGTTCCGCGGCGAGGCTGAGTGCCGGCGACTGCGAGCGCTTTTTCACGAGAGAGCCGCGAGACCATTCGTGCCGGCGCCTCTCCCGGGATTTCTGTCTCGTCGACCTCGGGTTTAATCACCGTGGGATCAAGTCCGACGGTGCGTAGAAGTTCGATTCGGCGCGGGGATGAGCTGGCGAGAATCCATTTGGGATTTTTCATCAGAAGTAAAATTGGGTGCTCAAGAAACGGAACTGGTCCTTGAACTCACGGTAGTTGTCCGTCCTGCGGAAGAGGACGGATACTTCGGTTTTTACGCGAGATTCACTGACGAAATGCAAACTCGCGCCCGAACGATAGATCGACGCAAGTCCGATCCCGGCTGACGCGATCGTGGATTTCACCTTGTACTCATCGTCGCGATAGACTTTAGAAACGTGCGAAAGGAGCGCGACTTTGTCGAGGGATCCGAAGAGATCCACGGCCGTGATGCCGATATACTTTCCATCAAAGCCGATGTGCATCTCGACTGCGCTCTTTCCTTCGAGCTTCACGCTACTCGCCCGGGAGGTGACTTTGAAGAGCGGACGACCCATCTCATCGGTGGGAGCGTCGAAAATCGCGTTCATAAGAATTTCGTCCACAGCGGTCGCGATGGATGCGGCCATTCGGGCTTGGAATTTGGCGGCGAGCGCGAAGGTTTTGACCGCTTCCACGGCATCCGCCTTTTGTGTCGAGGTCTGAAGCTTCACGACTTGGATTTTTGTGCCGGGAGCCAGTAGGCCTTGCAGGCCGAAAGCCCGTTTTGAGAATGAGTGCAGAATGAATCGACCGTAGTACGACCCGCTCTCTTCCGGCTGAGCGAAGTTACGGGTGACGAAATGTCCGAAGAGAGGACTTTGGACGAGGTAAGGATTCTTCTCTAAATCTTCACCGGAAATGAAATGAATCGCGTTCGCGTTGATCCGGTCGGAGAAAAGTCCGACCTTTTCCTGAATTTCATTCTCAAAGGATTGGTAGAGGCGATCGCTCGAGGCATCGACCAGGATCACCGTGGGGCTATCCGAGAGAATCAGCGCAACACCCGTCGCGGCATCCTGGGCATGGAGCATAGTCATGCCGGCGGCCTTCGCGACTTCGGTCGCAAAGGCGAGGTCTTCGGGCAGAGTTGAAATGAGAAGGAGCGACTTCGCCAAGATCCTGTCCGTGGGGTGAGAAGGCACAAATAGTTGAAAACCTTAGAAAGTTTAGTGAAACTCTAGGAATGCAGCAACAGAGAATTCCGCCGGAAACCTCGAGCTCCGAACGCTCGGATGACGGTGTGAAGCCGCGCCCAGAACCCCGGGCGAGACGTCGAGTCACGATTTCTATCGCGACCAAGCTCCTCATGGGCGTGTTCCTTCTGGTTGCTCTCACGGTGGGATTTCTCAACTTCTCCGCCATCGTGCTGGTGACCGAGGATAAGCGCGCTTACCTATTTCAGTCTCAGGCCAATGAGACCTTCCTCTTAGGTAAAGACTTTTCCGGAACATTGCGCCGAGCGGTTGATGCGCTGCGCCTGGTCTTGGGTACCGGTGTCACGGGCCGGGAGCTCACCCCGGCTCAGCGGCTGACCGCGCAAGCGAGCATCGATAATCAAAGCACGGTGTTAGGAGTTCGGCTGGGTAAACTCAACGTGCCGGGCAAACTCTTTCGTTGGGAAGAGGGCTGGTTGCACACGACGCTCGCCCCGTCGGCGGGATTTACCGATGCAGATCTCGCTCTGGATCCAGAGCAGCTGCAGTCTTACGCTCCGATCTTGGCCGAGCGCGGGATCGCACTCGTGAACGTCTCTCAAGTCGGCAAGGCTCCGCTCGTTGCGGTCTTGTATGCGGACCGTTCCGCGACGGTCAACGGCCTGGTTCCGGTTGCAGTCGGTTTCTTTTCGCTCGCCTCTTTTGGCGGCGAGCTACGCGGCAATCGTCTTACGATCGCGTCCTTGGGAGGCGAGACGCTCTTCGATACGGACTCGGCGATCATGGTGTCCAAGTCGGGCATGCAAGGAGATCCACTCTTTGATTTTGCCACTCGCGAACGGGTCGATACGGGCGCGCGCGAATACGAGTCCACCGAAGGGCGATTCCTCGGAAGCTACTATCGGCCAGGCTTCGATGTCGTCGTCATGTCCCGCGTGAGTTGGGATGAGGCGATGGCCGCCACCTATACGTTGACGGAAAAATTCATCTTGCTTGGGCTGATGGCCTTGAGCGCGACGGTGTTCTTCTCCGTGGTTTTTGCCAAGCGGCTCACGGCGCCGATCAATCGCCTCTACGAGGCGACACGCTCGGTAGCCGAAGGGAATTTCAATGTGGAGCTCCAGTCCGTGGGGCGCGATGAAATCGGGGTGCTCACCGACTCCTTCGTTGCGATGTCCAAGAAGATCGACGAGCTCATTATCGAGAGCATGCGCAAGGTGCAGCTCGAGAACGAGCTCGCCATCGCCTCGACCGTTCAGCAAACGCTGATTCCACCTCCGCAGGTCGACACCAACCAGGTTCGCATTCGCAGTCTTTACCGGTCCGCAGCGGAGTGCGGCGGCGACTGGTGGGGTTTTTTCTCCAAGGGTCAAAGCACTTACTGCATGATCGCGGATGCGACGGGACACGGTCTCCCGAGCGCGCTGATCACCGCGGCGGCGCAAAGCTGCCTAAGTGTGCTCTCGAAGCTCGCAATCGAGATCCCGGGTTGGAACCCCACTCCCGGAGATATGCTCGCGATCGCCAATCGCGCGATTTTCGGCGCCGGCAACGGCAAGATCAACATGACCTTCTTTATCGCGGAGTTGAACTTCGCCAGCCAAGAAATCGTTTTCGCAAGCGCGGGCCACAACCCCGCTTGGCTGTTCCGACCTAGTCCACAGGGTTTCACGCAGAAGAGTTTGGTTGCGCACGGCGACCGCTTGGGCGAGCAGAGGGACGTTCCTAAATTTCAGGAGCAGCGTATGCCGTTCCAGCGCGGGGATATCCTGTTCCTCTACACGGATGGGATGCTTGAAGCGAAGGGTCCGGAGTCCGAAGAGATGTTCGGTAAGAAGCGCGCCGCGCAGATTCTTCAAAAATCGATCAGCGAGGGCCCGGCCGCAATGATCGCCGACCTTGAGCAGGCGGTCATGTTGTTCAACGGGGATAAGCCGCTGGATGACGATGTGACCCTCGTGGCGGTGCAAACGGTATGAGTACGAAGAAGGGACTCTACCGGACATCGGACCTGATCGTCCTCGGTGTTTGTGCTGTGATCTTCGCCGCTTCGGCGCATTTCTATTTCGGGAATATCTCCATCTGGCGCTACCTGAACGGAAGCGCGCAGGATGAGCTTTCCACGCCGATCGGCCGCCTCTCGAGCTTGGATGCCGAGGTCAAACGCCGTCACGCTCAGGAATCGGACTTCCGCCCTCTTCCTAAAGAGTCGCCGGTTTTCAACCAGGACACCATCGTCACTTCGGATTCGGGAGGAGCGGTGATTTCGCTCGACGATGGATCCCAAATCGAACTTAACCCGGGCACGCTGATTCGTTTGTCTTACGTTTCCGAGCTTTCGCTCGGTGGGGTCGTGCGGAATTCGTTCATCGAAGTCGTAAAGGGCCAAGCTCGCGGTCGAGCTTCCGGAAAGGGCAGCTCCAAGCTCATCCTGAAATCTCCTGGCAAGGCTCCGGTTGTTCTGGAATCGCGAGCGACCCAGAGTATGGAGGTCAAGGCTCCACCGGTCGCATGGCGTAACCCACCGGCCGCACTTCCGCGGCCTGTTCCGTCCATCGCGCCAAGCGTAGCACCCGCTCCGGTCGCCAGTCCCAGCGCTGAGCCGAGTGTTGCGGCCATCCCGAGTCCAAGCGCTACTCCGATTCCAGAAGCCCCGACGCTGCTTGAAGCGACAGCGCCACTGGACCGCGCATCGATCGCTCCAGGACCAACTGCTGGCGAAGAGGGTGCAAAGGTGACCTTGCGCTGGAAGACGAGTCCGGGTCTCCCCGTTAAGCTTGTCGTTCAACCCGGAGGGGCGGAGAAGCCCGTCCTAGAACGAGAAATCAAAGCCAATGCATCGGGAGAGGGCGTGGCGGAGTTTGTGGCTCAAAGCCCGGGTGCCTATCGGTGGAGTGTTTCGACGGGAGGCAAAACGGTGAACCGTCGGTTCGACGTCCGTCGACAGTTTCCGGGCGTGAAGACGTCGCCGGTCTTGGTGGATGGCAAGAACGTTACCTCCAGCGAGTATCGAGGTGAGGCGCTGAGCCGATATCTGCTCTCGTTCCGCTGGACGGAAGTTGAAGATGCGGAGAATTATCGCGTGGTCATCGAACCCCGCCAAGGAAAGCCGATCGCGCTGACTTCAAAGGACCCGAACCGTGATTGGAAGCCGGCTGCGGGACAAGGCGATGCCTTCCGGTATCAGGTCATCGCGCGGTTTGAGAACGGGTTTGAGGCGGTCTCCGAGAAACAGGATTTCGGGTTTAGCTTCGTGACTCCTGTTCCAACGGATCCCTTGAAGGGCAAGGCCATCCCTCTCGCGGCCATCCGCGAGGAAGGAGTTCTGCTGGCTTGGCGTAAAACCAACTTCACGCAGCAATACGAGGCAGAGGTTGCGAGCGATGCCGCCTTTACTCAGGGAGTCCGGCGCTTCAAGCCGAACGAAAACTTCGTCGTCGTGCCCCGCCTGGAAGCGGGAAAGTATTTCTGGCGGGTACGTGGGCTGGGGGGGGCTGGCGCGGGTAGTCCGTTCTCCAAGGCCGAAGAATTCTCGGTCGTTCCATAGCCTAGATAGATAGGTCCGAAGGGGTGGCCTTTTTACGCCAAACTGCGTAAGAAGGGGCCATGGCAGCGACTGAGTGTCAGTGCAAAGTTAAAGGCTTCCGAATGCTCACCCCGACGGTGTTCGAAATTCTGTTCGAACCCGAACCCAAGGTGGAGTTCAAGGCGGGCCAGTTCGTCAGCATCGTCATCCCTGGCGCGGGCCCCAACGGCCGGGATTTGCGGCGCGCCTACTCGATTGCTTCTGAGCCCAAGACCTGGCCGATCGAGCTCTGCGTGAAGCTCGTCGAAAAGGGCCCGGGGACCAACTACCTTTACAAGTTACGTGACGGCATGACCTTTCGCGGGTTCGCGCCCTATGGCGACTTCCTGTACGAGCCGCAGGAGAACCGCAACGCTTGCTTCATCTCCACGGGCACGGGCA
>JBEIOW010000055.1:0-8539 GCA_040377385.1 Bacteriovoracaceae bacterium
GGCACGGGCATGTCGCGCTCCTCGCCCAGCGGATCTTCCATCTCTTCGGGCTGAATACTGAGTTCGCCCAAGCCCGGAACCGATTGCATGCGGATTGGGCAATTCGGATCGTTCGGATCCATGAGAGACGCGTAATAGGGAGTAATCCCCATATTGAAGAGTTCATTGGACTTAGCGAAGGCTTCGCGCTCCGCCGGAGTGACGTTGATCACCTTCTCGAGCTGATCCATCGACTTGACGCGCTTTTGCTGCTGCCAAATCCAGCTGTTCCAATCTTTGTCGGAAACGTCCTTCCAGATCTCGGGGCGGGGAACGGGCGCGAAGCGTTCACGCACGTTATTTTTGACGACAATATCGTAAGCCATGGAGAGGGCCCTCGCTTGCTGGAATGGGTCAGAAACCGGTTTCTGTCTTAAAGCTCAGGTTGCCAGAGTTCACAAGGGCTGTAAATGAATTCGACGCGACAAGTCACAACTTCAAGCGAGACGGAATTTAAAGGGCTGCTTGCCGCGACCTAGGACTGCCCGTACCCTTAAAGAATGGTCTCCCAACTTTTCCTCGGTATGTCGCTCATCGGAGCGGAATGGGTTCTTTATCTCCTCATTCTGCTGTCTATCGTCTCTATCGCCCTGATCCTGGAACGTGCGCTGTTCTACCGGGCCGCTTCGAAGGGACTTCAGGAGTTCCGCAGCCAAATCCGCTCGGCAGCGACGCAGGGAAAATGGGATGAGGCTACCCGCGCCGCGCTCAACCGCGTTTCCGCGGAAAACGGCGCACGGGACCTGGAATCCGGGATGACCGCTGCACTGGCCGGCGCCAAGAAGGAAGGACGCAAGACTTCCGCCGAGGTTCTCTCCGAAGTCGCGCACGATCCCGTGATGAGCGCCAAAATCGACTGGGACAAGAACCTCTCGATTCTAGCGACGATCGGCTCGAACGCCCCGTTCATCGGACTCTTCGGAACCGTGCTCGGGATCATCAAGGCTTTCCACGACCTCTCGATGAACGGTGGCCAAGGCGCTGTATCCGCAACGGTCACGGCCGGCATGGCCGAAGCCCTCATCGCGACTGCGGTCGGAATCCTGGTCGCGATTCCCGCGACGGTAGCGTTCAACCTCTTCCAGCGCCGCGTGAAAAAGGCGATGTCGGAAGCCGAGTCGATGAAGAGCTTCCTCATCGGCAGAATCGCGGACTGATCCATGGCGGGCTTCTCTCAATCGGGCGCGGACGACGAAGTCATCTCGGGAATCAACGTCACTCCCCTCGTGGATGTTGTGCTCGTGCTGCTTGTCATCTTCATGATGACCGCACCGGTGATCTACCAATCCGCCATTAAAGTTCAGCTTCCCAAAGCCAAAACCGGGGACGCTGCGCAGAACCAAGACAAGAAGCCGCTCTCCTTCACCCTGACAACCGAGGGCGAACTCACTTGGGCCGACGAGAAGGTTTCGTGGGACGCTTTGCCCGGCCGCCTGAGCGCCCTCGGACAAGATCTCTCGAACCAAAACGCGCTCATTCAGGCGGACGAAAAAACTCCGCATGGGACCGTCGTAAAGCTGATGGATATCCTACGCGCGGCCGGGCTCACTCAATTTGGCCTGAGCGTTGACGGTAGCGAGGCACGCCGCTAAGCGTGAACTCTCCGCTGCGATCCTCCTTTCGCCAGCATCCGGAACGCCTCTTCTGGCTTCTGCTTCCCTTCATCGCCTTCGACTCCTACAGCGTGATCATCCAGGCGTGGAACGCGCTCTTCATCCCTTGGCACACTTGCCCCACCGAGTCGGCGATCATCGCTGGGGCGCAAAGCTGGCTGGAGACGGGTGTCCTCTATCCACCCCTCGGCGGCCTTCCGTTTCTCATCAACATCTACAGCCCGCTCGCTTACGTCTTGCCCGCCATGCTCGCAAAGCTATTCGGGGCGACCGACCCGCACTCGATCACGGTAGCCGGGCGGCTGGTTTCTTTCTTCTTTTCGCTCGGTATTGTCACCCTCGTCGGCGCCTACGCCCGCTGGCGCAGCGGCAAGAACTTGATCGGCCTCCTCGGCGCTGGCCTCATCCTGTATTTTCACTCTTCGACGCTGACCGAGTTGATCCGCATCCGCCCGGAGAGTCCCGGGATCTTCTTCTCGCTCCTGGGCTGGATGCTTTTCCAATACCGCGCCGCAAACTGGCCAATCCTTTCGGCAATCAGCTTCGCGCTCGCCTTCGCGTTTAAACAGCCCTACATCATTGCCGCCATCGCTTGCGGCGCCCAGCTTCTGATCCAACGACGCTGGTGGGACCTGGATCGTTTCGCGTCCGCGTACTTCGTCGCGATGGTCGCGAGCTGCGCCTTCTACCAGTTCGCGCTCGGCGACGCGTGGTTCACCCATACTATCCGCTCGATCGCGATGAATCCGGCCGAAAATACGGCTGCGTTCGACACGTTCTCCAATATTCTCGTCTTCCATCACTGGCGCGTCCTCGCGCCGGCGGCGGGGTTTGCCATTCTATTCTTACTCGCTCGCGGCAAGGAGATGGGCGTGCTGCTCTACGGTGCACTCGCTTTTCTCTGGGCGCTCTACAGTCAGCGCAAGATTGGTGCTGATCTCAACTACCACGCAGAACTCTCCGTCCTTCTCGTGTTGCTGCTCGCGCTGGGAATCGGGGAGATGGTTCGCGCAAAACGCGCCTGGCTTTGGTCCGCCCTCATTACGGTGCTCCTGCTCGGCGGCTTTGGCCACATGTCGCTCAAGCACGGGCCGCGCTGGAACTCCGTTTGCTGGTACCGGATCTACTCCGACCCGAACTGCAAAATCGATAAGCCCTTCTTCGGCGACTGGAGCGCGTACGTGGAACGGTATCGCGCAGAGCCGGGGCGCAAGCTCATCTTGCACGATGAAATCGCTAGCCGCGTGGGACAGGCTCAGTACATCGACCCCTTCCTGATCGAAGTTCTGATCCCAGCCGGGATTTTTCGCGAAGAATCCCTCCTGGGGGAAATTGACCGACGGGGCTTCGACAAGATCATTTTTCACTTCCAGGTTCAGAACCGACTCATCGTCCTCATGCGCGAACGAGCTAAAGTCGCGGGCTATCAGATGGTCCTGGATGACGGCAAAGTCCAAGAGTGGGCTCTTCCCGCAGGAGTCACGCGATGATTCGCTCTCGCTTCCTCAAGATTTTCCTGTTCACGACGATCGTCTTCGCCCTGCTGTGGCGAGTGGTCCTCCTGCACCGGATCCCGGGTCTCAATGGAGATGAGGCGTGGTGGGCCAACCGCATGTTTGAAGCGATTCAGGGTGAAGCCTGGTCCTTCCGCACACCGTTCGGGAAGCCCCCGAATCCCACGCTCGCGGGACCTCTATGGATCTTCGCGCGTTTTTTTGAGCCGGACTTCATCTGGCTGCGCATTCCTTCCGTAGTGGCCTCGTTCCTCCTCGTCTTTCTCGCCTATCCACTCGCGCGCAAGCCCTACGGCCGCGAGGTTGGCTTTGGCCTCACACTGCTGTTCCTCGCCTGGATTCCCATCCTCGGCCAAAGTCGACTCGGCTGGGATCCGAGTCAGAGCGCACTCGCTTGCTTCTTAGTTTGGATGGCCGCCGCGCGCGCTCGCTGGGGTTGGGCGACGATCGCCTTCTGCTGGGCCATGACCGTTCATCCAACGAATATCTTCCTGCTTCCAGTGATTCTCGCTGGTCCCGCTTTCGGAAGAATGGCGGACTACATGCGCGGCGTCGGCGCACGCATTCTCCTGCGGGACGCGGTGCTCACGGTGCTCGGGATGGGACTTGTCTTCGCTCTTCTCCATTACACGACGGGTGACGTGATCTCCGTCGCCAACGATACTCATGGCGCTAAACGCCGCCTGGATGGAATCGCCAACTCGAACTACTGGTCGGACTACTGGCGATCCGCGGTGCACTTTCTATCGGGCGTCACCTACTACGAATACGTGACGGGCGTGGTCCCCTCGAGCGTGAAGGCGCTGCACACGTTATGGATTCGGTTCCTGCTCGTACCGACGCTGCTCGGAGGCTTTCTCGTCGCGCTCTTTCAGGCGCGCACTCGCGAGCTTGGTGCCTTCCTCGGACTGGGAGCGGCCTTCACTCTCTTCTACATTCGGGCAGGAACGAACGGATTCATTCCGGGTGATGATCGGTACGCGCAGTGGCTTCTCGTTCCGGTCGCTATCCTTTTTTGCTGGAGCCTCAAGGTCGTCCTCGAGCTCGCTCCTCGCGCGATGCGACTCTATCCCTGGATCCTTGGCGCGTTCGCCGCCTTCCATGTGGTGAGCTTCGGGATCTTCTTCTTGAATGACCTTACGACTTACGGCGGCGCGCGCTCCCATTCGACTTTCAAAACCGGACCGGTCGAACCGAAGGTCGCCGCGATGGAGTGGATCCGCGCAAACTCTCCTCCTCGCGCGGATCAGCCGGTAGAAATCCTGACTCCAGACTTCTGGATTCAGCAACCCATGCGCTACTTAGTCGGACTGGACCGCAGTTACAGGGTGCGCGAGGCGGCGCCGGATGAACGGATCCTCGATGGGATCCGGCAGAAGATCCTTGCCGGCCGCAGCTTTTACGTCCTCTGGCCCGACAGCGAAATCGACCTTCACCTACAAACGCTTCGCGCCCAAGGAACTCCGGTCGAGGAGTTCACTGCGAAGGGTTACGGTGAGCGCCCGCTGCTTCGCGTATGGAAGCGAAAGCCTTAGTCAGTACCGAGGCCGTTTACCCGGAGCATTGGCCCAGGCGGGATCGAAGTAGGTCCGCTCCGCACGCCCACGGCAGCGAAAATCCGTCCACTCCATCCCCTGCATGAAGGAATGGTCTTGGTTGGACACCTCATACTTCCATCCGCCAAAGCGGCCGCGGCTGAAGACGCCCTTCGACTCCAGTGCCGAGTGAATCTCCGCGAGGACCGCGTCCCGTCCCAGAAACGGCGTTGGATAGCCGTGCCCCGCTCGGTAGGCCCAAGTGGAAACCACCGCGGACTGCTCCTCTGAGATGAGACCCGTAGCCCTCAAGCCCGCAAGAACCGACGAGTTGAGCTTCGACGAATCCACCGGCAGGTGTTCTGACTCGGCGACTTCCGCCATCAGCGACCACTGTGAATCCGAGTCCGGCACATTTGCCGGAGAGTAATGAGAGAACACGGTCACGCGATAGAACGGACAGTCGCTTTCCGGGAAGTACATCCAGCATTTCTTCCGAAGCGACTCCGGCGGGCTTCCGCGTAGCCCAACTCCGACAATGTTTGAGGAAGAATATCGAAGTTTGCGGGCGGTGGCATGGACGCCCGCAGGCAGTGAGTCGCCACAAAGCCCAACGAATCGATCGAGTGGAATCGTACTGAGCAGCTCGCCGAAGCGCAGACGCGATCCATTCTGAGTCTCGACGATCTTCTCCCGAAGATTCACCGCGACCACCGGAGACGATAGCCGGAGGCGAGCCCGTCCAATACGATCAGCGACTGCCTCCCAGATCGCGCCCGTCCCGCCTCGTTTCGGAAAGCGGAAAGTCGCGTTCGGCCCCCAGGAGACGTCGTCACGACCGAGACGGATATTTTCGCGGACGCGTGCGAGATCCGTTACGGCCACGCGCTCTCCGACCCACTTCCAATCCATTTCTTCGAGCGGACAAGCCCAGACCTTGCGATTGTAAGGTTCGAGAAAAATTTCCGCGATACCGTCACCTAGATTCGAGCGGATCCACTCCTTAAAATTTCTGGGCTCATTCTTCCCTTCGCGACTTTCCAAACCCCGTAGGCAAGTCTCGCGCTCTGCATCCGGGAGATAGCGAAGATTGTTCTGAAACGGATACGGCACGAATCGCCCGCGCAACCAAACCCAGCTCTCGCGCTCATGCGTGAGCCAGTCACCCTGACCGAGGACCTCGTCCATGACTCGATCAAAGTCCTCGTAGTGAGAAAACTGCACGTGCCCGCCAATATCCCAGGTAAACCCGCACGCATCGACGTAGCTCGCGGCCAATCCTCCAACCCGATCGCCCGCCTCCAGGATCTCGAAATCCGATTCGCCCTCTTCCTGGAGACGCCAAGCAGCGCCAAGACCCGTGGGACCCGCGCCGAGGATGAGAAACTTTCTGAACGTCGTCGCGCTCATCTCCGGAACCGCCAGAGTTCGCCTGCGGAGCGCAAGCACGCTAACAGGAGTCGTCCGCTCGGAAGACTCGGCTGTCCCGTCAATCGAGGACGATGCTCCACGCTGATTTCGCGGAAGCCCTCGCGCGCCGCCAGGATGGAAAGAAAAAGATGGGGAGCAAAGACGCCTGCAGGAACTTGCGCGAGGGCTTGCGCCAACCAATCGCTTCGCATCAGGCGGAATGGCACATTGGGATCTGCCAAGCCCCTCGCGCCGAAGAGGGCGGCGATCATTCCCCGGGCAACTCCACTGATGAGTTTTCGATGAGCCGGATCCCTTCGCTCAAAGCGATGCCCTAAAATGACGGGAGCTTCGTCACGGACCGACCAGAGCCTGTCGAACTCCGACGCCGCGATCTGTCCATCGCTATCGGTTTGAAAAATCCACTTCGGCCTGGCGGCGAGCGCCGCTCGGTACCCTGCGAGGAGAGCAGCACCGTGGCCGGCGTTGGGTTGATGAATCACCCGCAACTCGGGCAACTCCCGGACCAGCTGACCGAGGAGACCTTCCGTGCGATCACGCGAGCCATCGTTGATGACGATCAAGACGCCTCGGTATTGGCGCGCCACGGCGACCCATTCCCGCGTCACCGCTTCGATGCAGGCCTCTTCGTTGTAAGCGGGCATGACGACGACCAGGTCTGGCGCGCCGTTTTCCGTGGCCACGCGCTCAGTCCGACTTTCCCGCGAACCGCTCGGCGCGAAGGATGAACTGCGCGTGCTCGCGCAACGGAGTCAGCGACATCCCGCTCCGCCGCCCCAGCACGAGGAACGCAAAAAGCAGCGAGCTCATCACCATCTGAATCAAAATAACGACAAAGAGGCCAGTGAGCATGGAAGCCCAGCCGGGGATGGCGAGCTCCGTGAAAAACTTGATGGCGATGACCGCGATGATCCCCGCCGTAAGGAGCACGCTCAGGATCGCCGTCAGGATCAGCGCGCGGATCCCCATCAAATCGCTATAGACAGAGATCGCGCTGAGTCCATGCATGACGAGGCCCTGAAAACCCATCTTGGATTCGCCGAAGTAACGTTTCCCGCGGGGCAAATCTACCGTCGTCCAATCGACCTTGGAGCGAATCAGCCCCGCCGAGAAATGCGTCCAGAGTTCCGCCGTCAACGCGAGGCGATGCAGCTCCGCTCGCGGGATCACGCAGTGATTCCCCACCGAAATCGAGCGGCCCGTCGCGATCCGATGCAGTCCGCGATAAAGCCAGTAGAACAAGCGGAAGCTCGTCCCCTCCCAGCGTCGGCCGCGCCGCGCGAAGACGACCTTGCGGCTGCCTTCGCTGAAGAACCGATCGAGGAGTTTGGGCAGCTGCTGCGGATCATCCTCGCCGTCCGCGTCCATCACGAGCACTGCATCGATGTCTTCACGGGTAGAAACCGAAGCGATCCCGACGGCGATCGCGCGCTGATGTCCCATATTGCGCGCCAATCGCAGCCGCGTCACTGGACCAATTCGGTTCGACAAGCGCTCCATCAATCCTGATGGGGGCGCCTTCGAGGAGGCATCGTCGATGATGAGGAGTTCGAGCGATGTCACGAGTGAGCCCACATTCACGACGAGTTCGTCGGCCAGCCGGGGCAGGCATTCCCAATCGTCATAGAGCGGCAGGACTACCAGCAATCGCATCACGGTGAACTGAGCTTGACACGTTTTTGACAGTCGGGGAACCTCTGCTTATGGGGGATCTTTCGTGAAATTTCCAAACACCGCTTCGTTCGTCCACGCGTCTTTGGCCGCCTTGCTCTTCGCAACGCCAGCCTTTAGCTTCGACTACGCTCAAAATCTGGCTGACTCCGAGTTCCTCATGGATCCGAGCGAGCGCCGCCTGATTCAACTTTCTGAGAACGAAGCCCCCCAGTGGCTGAGCTACGAAGAGATCGGCAAGATCTCGATCAAGAGCCACGCCGCAGGACGCTGCGCGGGCTTCATGGACGTGACCGACTTCCCGAACAAGTCGATCGAAGCTCGCCCCTTCAGCGCGGCATTCGACCTCGAAAAGCTCGTCGATCCATCCTTCCCTGAGCTCGTGGAACCCCTCCTCCCGCAGCTCGATCCCGAAAAACTCCTGCAATCGGTCACGAAGCTGTCGAGCTACCCGAATCGCCACTACCGCTCAGCTTCCGGCAAGCAATCTGCGGAGTGGATCCGCTCAGAATTCGTCCGCATCGCCGGCGGTCGCGCCGACATCACGGTCGAGTACTTCGCCCACGCCGACAATCAACCTTCCGTCATTGCCCGCATTGCCGGTAAAGGTCCGCTCAAGGCCGAACGCGTGATTTTGGGCGCGCACCAAGACTCGATCAACGTTGGCATCTTTGGTGGCGGCAGCGCGAACGCCGAAGCCCCGGGCGCTGATGACGACGCCTCTGGAGTCGCGACC
>JBEIOW010000110.1:0-6608 GCA_040377385.1 Bacteriovoracaceae bacterium
CCTGAGCGCAAGGTGTTCTCGGCGCTCCGCGACTCGTAGAAAATATCGCCGTTCGGGCGGACTCGGAAAAGGATGCGCGGGCGCCCGCGCAGCTCTTCGCGATTGAGATCGAGCGCGTTCGCGGTCTGGGCATCCGGACGAATGAAGAAGAAAGCCGGACCCGCCGATACATTAGCGAATCCCGGGTCGCCGGCCCAAAGCCAGTACTCCTGGCTGACCCGCATCGGTCCGCCCGTCAGGCGAACTTTCATCGCCGGGAGATCCGTGATCGAAGCCTGATCCGACGGAATAAAGCTTAAGGAAGGGTCGGCGTAAGTGATGAACTCCGTCACCCGCAACCCGTAATCCTCGATATCGATCGGACTGAACCTGGCGTGCGGCGGAGTCCATTTGACCGGGACAGAGCTCAAGGATTTGCCGTCCGAGAGCACGAGCTCTGGCTGGGAAAGCTCCACCTGATTGCTGGTCTGACCTTCTTCAATCCGAAGATTTCCATCGAGCCCGAAGCGATCGGTGACCCACGAACCCACCAGCACCATCAGAATCCCGAGATGCGCGACGAGAAACGGTCCGTGCCGCCACTTCCAGGGCCAGCGGCTCATCGCGACCGAGAAAATCGTCGCGCCGAGGAAGAACATCACCACGCGGAATCACATCGACCCGTAAACCCAGTACTTCCCAGTCGGCGTGTCGTAGATCGACTCGAGGAAGGTAGCCGCAGTCATAGCCGCCGTGAGAATGATCATGATGATCACGGCAAACTTCAGAGAGATGAGCGTTTGAAAAATCGCGCTGGCGATCTTTTCGAGCAGGCTAGCGTTGGGATTCAGCTTCTTCTTACTCAACGTCAGACCATCTTTTTCAGGTTAGGGAGATCCAGTGCGATCGATGCGCCCAGATCGGGCGAAGCATCACCCATCTGCGCGAGCGCAATCCCCGCAAGTTCGAGAATCGCCCGCTGCACGAAGCGCTCGCGCTCGAACATCTCTTCGGGCACACGCGCACCCGGCGCCTTCTCGTCGAAGATCCGATCGTAGATGCTCTTGCGAAAGATCCCGGCGTTACGTCCGATCGTCACGCGTGCCATTCCACGCAAGCGACGGGCATAGAACCAACTCTGCCGCTGGCGGGGTCCGGTGAAATCAAGCAGAAGATCCACCTTAGCCGGCGAGGGCATGCCCGCTGCCATCCCCTGCGTCGTCCGGAAAAAAACCGCCGCATCGGGGTAAGCCAGCAGCGTCTTCTGCCGGAGCGATTCCATATCGTAAGGCATGGCTCGGGAAGAAAGGATGAACAACACGGTGCGAACACCGGGAACACGGTTGGCCTTGAGTCGTTCCTGACTGGCGAGCAGACCAAGAAACTGCTCGGACTCGGAATCGATAGGAAGCTCGTAGGGAGCCATGCCAAAATTTTGAGCGTCGCGGGAATCGGGGTTTTTCATTCGTACTAAAAACTAACCTATCTCGACGCGCCAGACTATCCATGAAGACAATGACGCTACGCTTCGTTACAGAATCTGTGGCTCACTCCCTCCATGGAAAATCGAAAACGAATCGCGGTGGTTTTGTGCGGGTCCGGCTACAAGGACGGAAGCGAAATCCGGGAATCCGTGGCTGTGCTCTGGGCCTTGAGCGAAGCGGAGGCCGAGGTCCAGGCCTTCGCGCCGGACGCTCCCCAATTCGACGTCGTCAACTGCCTCACGGGTAACGCCATGCCCGAAGAGAAAAGGAACATGCTGATTGAATCCGCCCGCATCGCGCGCGGAAACGTCAAACCCCTCACCGAGCTCAAGAGCGCTGAGTTTGATGCGATTGTCCTGCCCGGAGGCTTTGGTGCAGCCAAGAATCTCTGCACCTTCGCCCAGGAAGGCCCGCGAGGGAAAGTCCGCCCGGAACTCCTCTCCGCCCTGCGCGAATTTCGAACTGCTGGCAAACCCATCGGCGCCGTATGCATCTCACCGATGGTGCTCGCGCTTGCCTTCCCGGGCGAGAAGTTCACCCTCACGCTCGGCAATGCGGGTGAAGCCTCGGCTGCGCTCGAATCCCTCGGGCATCTTCACCGCGTCGCCCGTGCGGATGAGGCCGTCGTCGATGCCCCCCATCGCATCGTCACTTCTCCCGCCTACATGCACGACTCCGCGCCGCTCCACGAAATCTTCTCGGGCATTCGGAAATGCGTTCGCGAAGTTCTCGCGATGACGAAGGGCTGATCCCTTGGACAAGCCGATCGGCCTCATGGCCGCGATGACCGAAGAGATCGACGTGCTCCTCGGATTGATCAAAAATCCGGTGATTGAACGCGAGGGCATGCGGGACTTCGTCAAAGGGACGCTGGAAGGCCGCGCCTGCGTCGCCGTCTTCTCGCGAATCGGCAAGGTCGCGGCCGCCTCGACGGCCACCTTGCTGATTCAGCGTTTTGGCGTCGACTCCATTCTCTTTGCGGGAGTTGCGGGGGCAATCGAGCCCGGCCTCAAAGTCGGCGACATCGTGGTGGGACGCGAATTCATCCAGTGGGATCTCGATGCCCGTCCGCTCTTCGAGTACGGCGAAGTGCCCATGCTGGGAATGACCCGCTTCCCTGCGGATGAACGCGACACCGCCCGTCTCCGCAAAGCCATCGATCGCGTGCTCGCCGCCCGCGCCTCGGACCCGGAAAACTCGGATCTCACTCCGCATCTCACGATCGTGACCGAAGGACTGATCGCGACGGGCGATCGATTTGTGGGGACTCAAGCGGAGAACTCGCGCATCCGCTCGCTACTCCCCGACGCAAAATGCGTGGAGATGGAAACGGCTGCGGTCGCCCAGGTCTGCTACGAACACGGCGTGCCGTTTGCGGCGTTCCGGATCCTTTCGGATTCGGCCGACGACTCGGCGGCGATGGATTTCCAGGAATTCCTGCGGGAAAAGGCCGGTCCGATCGCCGCTCAGGCGGTCGTCGAGTTTCTCAGACTTCCTGAGTAAAGCTCGTAAGCCGCCAACCGGCATTCGATCGGGCCGTTGAAGAGCGGAATCCGGCGCGCGGGCTTCAGCGCGATCGCGTGCAGGTGTTCCGGATGCGCCGTCAGCACGCCCGCTTTCCAACCCGGGAAACGTTTCTTCATCACGTCCCCGATCGACTCATAGAGCGGCGAAAGCTCCGTCACATCGCCGAGTCGCTCGCCGTAGGGAGGGTTCACGATGAAGAGTCCCTTCGGACCCCAATCCGGTTGCAGCTCGACGCTCGCGGGGAATCGCTTGCGCTCAAAGTGCACCGGCGCCTGCAGACCCGTACGTCCCCAGTTTTCCTGCGCGGCCCGAATGGAGCGAGGCTCCACATCGAAGCCCCAAAAACGCATGCCTTCGATAGGGCGCTCGTTCGCGACCGCTTCCTCACGCAGGCGCTGCCAAAGCGCCTCATCGTGCTGCTTCCAGCGCGTGAAACCGAACTTTCGGCGGAGATTTCCGGGCGCGATCCGACCCGCGATCATCGCAGCCTCGATCACGAGCGTCCCACTTCCGCACATCGGATCAAAGAGTGCGAGCGGGCGATCCGCGGAATCGCACATCTCTTGCCAGCCGAGCAGCAAGAGCATCCCGGCCGCGAGATTCTCCTTCAACGGCGCCATGGAGCCGTTCTCCCGGTAACCCCGCATGTGGAGGCTCTCGCCGGAAAGATCGATGCTCACCGTCGCTTGGTTCTGGTGAACGTAAACATTGATGCGAATGTCTGGAGAAATCAGGTTCACCGAAGGTCGCTCGCCCTGAACGCTACGAAGCTGATCGCAGATCGCGTCCTTGGTTTTTTGCGCACCGAACTGAGTGTGCTGAATTTCCGAAAGCGAGCTCTGGAAGTCGATCGCGATCGTCTCGTTAGGCGTGAGGTGATCCGACCAACGAATCGACTTCACTCCACCGTAGAGCTTCTCTGGCGTCGACGCCTCGAAGCTCTTGATGGGCATCAGCACACGGCCCGCCACTCGCGAGTGCAGACAGACTTTATAAGCATCAGCCAAGGAGCCCGTCATCCGGTAGCCACCCCGCTCGAGCGTCAACGGCGGCAGCCCAAGCGGCTTCAGGTCCTTCTCGAGCGCTGATTCCAGGCCCTTAGGAATGGTGATGAAAAACGACTGAATCGGAGGCCGCGGAGCAGGAGAGGTCGCCATAAGCGCCCAGGCTTACCTCAGTTTAACGCAAAGTGCCACAAGGCTCGGTTCTCCACCCGACGCACCCAAGTTCCGGCCCTGAAATGCCGATTAGCAGGGTTGGAGGTGTGCGTTTTGAAGCAGTGGTCGGTACTTCAATCCATCCTGGTCGCTGGAGCGGTCGGGTTCGGAATCAGCCTGACTTGGATCCACCCTGCGCAGGCCAACGGGAGACCTTCGGCCGAAGCGCGTTGCCTGCTCCGCTCCGCCCAACAAAATCTCACTCCGGTCCCGGTCATCTCGGCCCCCGAGGCGAATCAGCTCCTCCATTCGGCGCGTGGACTGCTTCCCTTCTCGGCTGAAGAAGCCATTGCCAATCAATCCATCACCGAAAAAGAACTCCAAGCTTTCTACCGGGTCATGCGCCGACTCACGAGTGCGAGACTCTCGCGAAACAACACTTCCTTTGCACCCGACATTTTCGAATTCAGCCCAAAGCAGTTCAATGTCCCTCGAGGGAAATTTTACTTCGGCTGGGGATTTGTTCTGCCCTTTGGCAAGCAGCTCACCCTCGGCGGACTCCATGTCGAAGATGTCCATGGAATCTATTTTCAGACACCTTTCCCGGAGCTCCAGCAACGCCAGTTCCTCGTTTTCCTCAAGGCGTTGGAGAACCGAGGCCTCGCATCGCTCCCAGAGGACATGTTCGGAATCGCATTTCGCAACAAACCTCCCGGAAGCGTGGAATCTCGCACTTTTTGGGTGATTGACGGTGCTCGTCTCAAGAATGCGAAACCCTGGGGGCCCGCCTACAAAAAGATCCCTGAACTCACCCGCAACTTCGTACTGGAACGCTATCGCGAGCGATTGAAACTGACTCCATCCGTCGAAAAGCGACTCCGCGAAATCAGCGAACAGACGGAGGATCGCTCCCTTTTCCTTTTTGTCAGCAAAGAGAGCTTTATGTCCGAGCAGGACATCCTTCCGGAGGATGCCAATGAAGATCAATGGATGCCGGCTGGCTATCGCGAATTGCACGAGCCCGCGAATCCACGGATATGGAACGAACTCACCCTCTACGCATCCCTTACCGTGGTTCTCTCCAAAGGGATCGCAGAGCCGCTTCCCCTGGAGATGCTGACCGGCTTTCAGGTGCCTCGTCTAAGAGGACGGAAAAAAATCGCGGAAATAGGACGATACGTCGTTACTCAAGACGGCTTGCATGAACTCAGCCCACGGATGGTTCAACAGGTGGCCGCCGCCCTAGCCGGACGGAATGACGTAGGCCTCATCGTCATCGAAGCGGACGCGGCCCGAGCGCGTCTCTTCAAGAAGTACGGCTTCCGCGCGATTCGCGAGCAGACGAACTACGAAGGAAAGACCGAGTATATCTTGGTCATTGAGCCGGACGCGCTCCTCAGCCGAGTTCTCGAGGCGGATTTCCCCACCGAAACTCTTGATCAGTGGATGAAATAATTCAATATCTTCAATAGTTTATAATATTTTTGAACAATTGTATAACTTCATGTTGACGCAAAGCGTTATATCAAGGTATCTAAGTCTTCGAATTGAACAAACGTTCAAGATAACCACTCTCGAAAGGCGTCCTACATGAAAACCAAATTGGTCCTCACCACCCTTCTCTCCCTCACTCACCTCGTTTCCGCTCAAGCAGCCGAATACAAAGTATTGGCCGACTGCCAACTCCCAGCGGGCACCGTGGTGACCTCGAAAGAGAGCGAGTCACAAGACAATCTCTCCGTTCCGAACGCTCGCTACCGCGTGGTTCTCAAACAGAGCACGACGGTCGCTAACGAGCGTTTCGCAAGTCTGATCATGGAGAACTTCCCCGGATTTGAAGCGCCGACGGTCCCCGGACTTCCTAGCTTCTCGATTCCTGCAGGCTCGCTTTCCGTCGCGATTCTCCCGATCAACTCGATCGGTCTCGTGATCGGCGGCGGCCCTGCGTACGAATTCTCGACGAGCAAAGGGTATCCCTTCACGCTCTCTGAGGAAGAACCAGGTCAAATCACGATGTCTCTGAAGGCCATTGGCCAGGACATCGCTGCGACCCTCAACGGGCAGTCGGAAATCAAAGTCACCTGCTCGACCTGGGCTCGCCAGTAAGTCTCCGTTTCCCGCTAGAAGAAGGTTCGGCCTGGCCACGCTCCCCTCCCACGTGGCCAGGCTGAACTCGATTTGACGTATTCAATTTGATGGCAAAATCGCTTCAATCGGCCGAAGAAATTCCGCGTGAAGATCGGTGCCTTGGGAGACGGGAGCGATGAAGCGCTTCAAGATCCCGCTCATCGTGGAGCGGTGAAGCGCTTCGGACAAGGCCTCGATTTGCATTGCCGTCGCTTGGCTCCCAAGAAATTCGCCAACGTCTTTTCGCATTCGATCCATCGCCCGGCTCATGAGCTGCCCGGTCCATTCGCGGAATTCTGGATCGATGGAGGCGAAATAGTAGAAGAGAATGAAA
>JBEIOW010000272.1:0-3994 GCA_040377385.1 Bacteriovoracaceae bacterium
AATCCGAGGCGTCCGGATCCCCTTCGAGATAAATGGGTTCTGCGTAGCGAAGGGTGACTTTGCAGGGAAGCGGGAGGACGCCGAGCGGCCCGAGGAATGGGAAGAGCGGCGTGATGGGAAAGTAAGGCGCTTGCATGAGGCGGGCGAGCGGCTTGAAGTTGTAGAAGGAGGGATAGACCTCTTCGCAGCCGATCACAGCGACCGGAATGATCGGCGCTTTGGATTGGAGCGCGAGGCGAATGAAGCCCGTACCAAATTTTTGCAGCTGATAACGCTGTTGGATCGTTTTTCCACTTCCTTGGGCGCCCTCCGGGAACGCGAGAACGCACTCCTCTCGCTCCAGCAGATCCAAGCAATTTCGCTGATCGCCGACCATCTGCCCCAGTCGGCTGAAGAAGCTGCTGACGAAGGGGACCGTCGGTGCCCAGCGTTCGACCATGCTGCGAGCGATGCGCGGAGGTTCGCCGTCCATGAGCAAGGACATCCCGATCAGCAGGCCATCGATGGGCAGCTGTCCGCCGTGGTTGGCGATGATGAGCGCGCGCCCCGGAGGTACGCGCTCGATACCCTGCACTTCGACGCGGAAGTAGTGACGGTAAAGCCAGAGAGAAGCGGCGATTGCCGTTTTGACAGCGTCGGGATCTAAACCCCACGGATCGAATCCGGCTGAATTGAGATTCCGCGTCGCGCGCGTGATCTTCTCAAGTTCGGCGTCGGAGAGGCGCGCGTGTACGAACTTCTCCTGAAGGTGGCGGAAGAATTCCTTGGCTGGGTTGCTCATGAGTCGCTTATCCTGGGGTGGAATCCTTAGTTTCGCCCGAAGTGGCGCTAGCGTCGAGCCGGCAGATTATGCCGAGTCGTTGCGTCTCATGCAAAGGAGCTTCTGATGTCTTCCTCCGTGAATTCCTCTGGTTCCGTTAGTCCGTCGGGCGGCCGCCGCCGGGTCGCAATGATGACGGGGGGCGGAGACGCCCCTGGCCTCAATGGAATCATCGAGTCCACCTGTCGGTGCTTGCTGCGAGCGGGTTTTCAGATCATCGGAATTCGTGACGGCTTTGAGGGAGTTTACGAAGGTCGATTCCGCGAGATCACGGATGCCGGTATTCTGGGGATTCATTCGCACGCGGGCACCTACCTGGGCACCTCAAATAAGTCAGGACTCGAGGGACGGGAAGCGGAGTTTCTGGAGAAGTACAAGCAGCTCGGAGTGGAAGGTCTGATTGTCGCCGGCGGTGACGGCACCTTCTCGGGGCTTTCGCGTCTGGGAGATGGAGCGATCAAGATCATCGGGGTTCCGAAGACCATCGACAATGATCTTCCGGGTACCGAGATCACGTTTGGCTTTGATACGGCGGTGTCTGTCGTCGCGCAAGCCATCGATAAGTTGCGCGCAACCGCGGATGCACACAAGCGCGTGATGATCGTCGAAGCCATGGGCCGTACCGCGGGATGGATTGCGCTTGGAGGGGGTATGGCCTCCTACGCGGATGTCATCCTTATCCCCGAACGTCCATTCTCGCGTGCGAAGCTCATCGAGTACATCCGCTCAAAGCAGAAGCTCGGTCAGCGCGGTCTCATGATCGTGGTCAGCGAAGGCGCCCATGCGGAAGGCGAGGATCCGACCGTGGCTTTCCATGTTCCGGGAGCTCCGCAGTCGGAGCGCTTCGGTGGAATTGCGGAACGTCTCGCCCGATGGATTGACCAAGAGACAAAGTGGGAGAGCCGGCATGTCGTTCTCGGGCACCTGCAAAGAAGTGAACATCCGACCACGACCGATCGGTTTCTCACCCTCTTGATGGGCGTCGAGGTTGCGCGCATGGCGAGCGAGGGAGTCTGGGGGCACGCCGCCGCATACCGTAATGGGCGAATTCTCCGTGCGCCGCTGGCGGATTTTTCCGGAGAGCCCAAGCTGGTGTCGCCGGACCATCGCTGGGTGAAGGCTGTCCAGGCGCTCGGGATCTTTATCTAGGCTTCCCTAGCACGGGCCAGTAGATGTCTTCTTCGGGTGGAATGCGAATCTCAGAAGCGTCCCCGGAATCGGTGAACTCCACACCGTCCGCGCGAACCAGGGCCAAAGGCCTCGCCTCGGCCGCCTCGCCCATCGCGTAAACCGCCGTGACGGAGAGCGAGTCGAGCACGTTCACGTAAGTCATCTTGAGCGCGCGCCCGAACAGATCAGGCTCTCCGATGAGGGTACGAGTGGCCTTGAATCCCCAATGCGAAAGACCAATCCCGGTCACGCCGCGCCGGAGCGGCTGCGTGTGTGAATCGGTGAGGATCACGCCCAGACGCTTCAGTCCGAGTTCACGGCGCAGGCGCTCACCCAGAGCTCGGGCGCTCGCGTAAGCATCGCGCGGGTAGAGGATGTAGAACGCGCCTTCGGCGTTGGATTCGTCGATCCCGGCGGAAGGGATGAAAAGCCCATCCTTCACCGTGAGAAAGGTGCCGTAGGCGGCTGGTCCGAGAAAAACGTCCGACTCGCGTTCCACCAGCTCGGCTTTGCCGATGGAATCCGTGGGAACCAGCGCGCCCTCGGCGAGCGAGACGATCTTCGAGGTGACGGCGAGCACGGTGTCTTCCTTCACCTCGGCGTCGCGCAGGTGTTCAAGGACAAAGTCGGCCAGATCCTCGCCGACGCGAAGGATCCGGGTCGGGAGCGCGCGCGCTTCGATGCCCACCGTCGTCTTCATGCTGCGCGCTCCGGGCGGGGAACCGTCGGATCAAAACGCGAAAGCATCGAAACCCCAAGGTAGACAAACGGCGTGTCGAGCGCGGCTACGAGGAGCTTGGTCGCGTACGAGACCAGAGAGGCTTTGAAGAGGTCCCAAGGCGAGAGTACGCCGCCGAGAAAAATCGTCATGAAGATCGCCGTGTCGACCGCTTGCGAAACGAGCGTCGCCGCGTTCGTGCGCGCCCAAAGCCAGCGTCGACCCAGGCGTTCCCGAAGCTGCACGAAGATCCGTACGTCGAGCAACATCGAGAAGGTGTACGCCACCACCGACGCCAGGACCATGCGAGGCGTGAGCGAGAACATCTCTTCGTAAGCTTGAGTGAGATCCCGGCGGGGTGCCGCCGGCAGCTGTCCGCCCATCCAGACGAAGAACAAGACGTAGATCTGAACGGCAATCCCCGTCAGCACCATCGTGCGGGCGGCGGGCTTGCCGTAAACCTCGGCCGCGATATCGGCGACAAGAAAGGTGAAAGGGAAGATGAACAGACCCACCGAAACGGTGATGTCAAAAAGGGTGACGAGTTTGGATCCGAGGAGGTTGGCCGTGACGAGCGACGCAGTGAAGAGCGCCGCCAGCACGATGATTCCCGGGCCATAGGTCTTGGTAGAAATTGCAGGACTGGATCCAGTCATTGAGCTCCGAGCATCCCTTCTTTGAGGCTTTTGTTGGGCGGGTTGGAACCCAACCAGGAGCCGAGCACGATGCGCGCGAAGGCGGTGCTGGCGATCGAGCCTTTTTCCGTTCCTTTGATCGTGAGAGTGACCCGGTCCTTGCCGAAGTCAAACGCGTGGACGTCGCCCTTCTTCACGTCTTCGGAAAGCCAACCGATGAAGCTCGCCAGATTCTTCGCTTCGGTGTCGCAGTCCTTCGCGCAGCCAGCTTTGAAGTTATCCTTCCAGGTCTCTTGGATTTTATCCGCACCGACATCGCGCAGAAAATGCAGCTCGACTCGTTTGGATTCGGAGGAAGCGAGGATCGCGACGGGATCCGCCGACCGCTTTTCCAGGTACAGCGCGCCCACGTAAACCTTCGCGTTGAAGATCGTGGCCAGGCGGAGTCCGGCGCCGTTCAGGGTAAGGCTTTTCCCGGAAGCAGTGGCCGTTTCGGGCAGGGTGACTCCCTGAAGCTCGAGAGCTGACGCGGGGACGGCGTGCAAAAGCAGGCCAGAAACGAGGAGAATGGAGAGTTTCATGTTCTTCAGGTTAGGGGTCGGCCGATGACATGGCTAGAGCGAAAACCACGGCACAGCGGAGTCAATGATA
>JBEIOW010000197.1:0-4891 GCA_040377385.1 Bacteriovoracaceae bacterium
AAGACGGCAGGACGGAAGTCTCCGGGAGCTTGGCCACGATCCGCGCGATTAAGCCCTTAAGTCGTGTCGCGCGCGCCTTGGCATCGGCTAGCTTGCCGGCCGAAGCCGTACGAGCACTCCCGCCGCCGGTGGACTTGAGCGTCTCCTCGTACATGCACGCGACGTACTCCGGAAATGGCATCGGCTGACCGCCGCGGTAACAGATGTAATTACTCTGCGTTTTGTTCGCGAAACATTCCTTCGCCAGACCCGCTTCGCGAACCGGGATGAACTCATCCAGTAACTTGCGCGCGATCTCATTGTTCTTGAACATCGGCTTCACGCCGGAGCCCGGCGCATTGATCTCGCTGTCCATTCCCGCCGAAATCCCACGGGCGTTAGTGAGCGCCGCGAGCATTCCAACTTTGCCCGTACTATCATCGCCGTTCAGAAAGCGGCCGATCTCTTCCTGCTGACCCTTCAGCTCACGAAGGTAATCGTTGCCGGAATTGAGCTCGGTCAAGGCCGCCGTGCGATACGCATTGAAGCCTTTGGCTTCTTCCGTCAGCATTTTCGCGGTTTGATCCATTTGGGTCTTCAAGCACTCGACATCCTTCTGGAGAAGATCGACCTGCTTTTCCGCGCACTCCGCGAGCGCTTTGAACGTCTCGAGCTGCTGCTTGAATTTCTTGAACTGAGCCTCGTTCACGGTGCCGTTGGAGCTGACGTAGCTCGAACAGGATTCCGGTACTTCGGGAAAGGACTTCTCATCGGGAACTTTACAGAGCCCGCCGAGGCCCGGCGTGCCCGAAGGTCCGGACGCGGGCGTCCCGCTCGGGCCGGTTTTGAAGACCGTGGCAAAAAGTTTGGCGAGTTCGGATTCGGTGTTCTGAGTACAGACGCCGTAGCCGGCGCCCATTCCTTGTCCGTTACCGAGTCCGAGTGAAGGGGGCCGAAAACTGTCCGAAGGACTGGAAGCCGTGTCAGCGCTCCACGCGCCTATCGGCGCAAGGGTGATTAGCGATACGAGTGCGATCGCGCAAGAAAGCGCACCGCTCCCTCTCTGAGCTCTCTGGAGTTTCATCATCACACACTGATCCCCTCTTAAGAGTTTGAGGGAATCCGGCAGGTTTGTGAAGCCCTGGGTCAAAGATGACGCAGCGGAGGTGTTTGCTGAAAGATCAGGGACTTAGGCGGAGGCCGCCTGGCGGAGCTCCGTTTTGATGCGATTTTCGGTGGGAAAAACGAAGAACAGGCCCAAAACCGCGACCGCAAGAAACACCGAGTGCCGAGCCGGATCCTGGGCGATCAGGCCTAAAGTGAATCCCAGCAAGTTGACTGTCTCCAGAAGCGCGAACTGCACGACGTGGAACGCCATCAATCCCTGCATCACCGGCTTAGGTAAAGGATCCGTGTGGGGACTCCACCCCGGCGTCAGCCGGGCCTGGCGCTTCACGTTGACTCGGAGCAACTTCCTCGGAAGCAAAAAAGCGGTGAGGAGCAATACGCCTGCCAACCCCGTAAAAATCGGCGCAAGCGTCCCGACGTCCCCGCCCGTCGACGGGTCCTTAGCAACGATCCGAAGGACGACCGCCAGCCCTATCCCGTAGACGAGACAGGCCGCCCAAATCAGGCGGAGTGTGATGAGCCGACCCTTCGAGAGCATCGCTTAGGCGCGTTCTTGGACGATTTCGCGGATCGCTTTTTCGATGTGGTTCGCTTGAGGAACCGATGCCATCTCGAGCGGATCAGCGAGGCCGATGCCGGGAACAAACTCTCCGGCCAGAAGCCGCGGACGCGCCTCGAGCTCGTAGAACATCTCGTCGACCGTGCGGCGGAGCAAGTGCTCGCCGAAGTTGGTGACTTCGAGCTCTTCGTTCAAGAAGATCACGCGGCCCGTTTTGCGGATCGAACCCGAGATCATGTTCCAATCGTAAGGCCAGAGCGTGCGCATATCGATGACTTCGGTCGAGATGCCTTCTTGCAGAAGCTGATCGGCAACCTGATTGGCGATCGGGACGTGACGACCGTACGTGACGACGGTGACGTGCTCACCCGGACGGGTGATTTTGCCTTCGCCGATCGGCACGGTGTAGTCGGTGAGCTTCGGCCACTTCGGCTTCCACTTCGACGTATCGCCTTGCACGGGCTTGTCGATCATCTGCGAGAGGAGCTTCTGACCTTCGGGCGTCAGCGGCGGCTCGCCGGGAATCTGCTCTTCGGCGCGTGCGCGCATCAAGGCCTTCGGCTTGAGATAGAGCGTTGGATTCGGCTCTTTCATACACGCCAAAAGCAGACCGTAAGCGTCGAGCGAGTTCGAAGGATAAACGATCTTCCAACCCGGGATGTGGGTGGCCGTCGCTTCGAACGAATGCGAGTGGTAGATCGAGCCGCGGATGCCGGACCCCGTCGGGGTCATGATCGTCATCGGGAGATTCCACGCGCCGTTGGACTGCCAGCACTGGAGACCCGCGACCTTCATGAGATCGATCGTATTGTAAATGTAATCGGAGAACTGAATCTCGGCGACACAGCGATGGCCGGCGAGGCCCATGCCGATGGCGGCGCCCATGATCCCGCGCTCATCGAGCGGCGAGTTCCAGGCGCATTCGACGCCCTGGGTGGCCGTGAAGGCGCCACCGAGAGGTGGCCCCACGTCTTCGCCGAAAACTTCCTTCAGATCGAGATGCGTCTCTCCGTAGTGGAGAGCCATGCGAATGGCTTGAACGATGCTTGCCATTACCAGTACCGCCCTTTCTGGCCGACGTAGGTGTGGTCGTAAATCGTGGAAGGATCCGGCATCGGCTCCTCCTGAACTTTACGAGAGAGATCGAGCATTTCTTGGGTGTAACGCTCGCGGAGCGCATCCATGTCGGCGCGCTTCATCACGCCGGCCTTCTCGAGCTTTTCTTCGAACACGACGATCGGATCGAGTTCGTTCTGCCAGTTGGCGCCGCTTGCTGAGCTGTGGCCGTAGAGGCGAGACACCATGGCTTCAATGAAGTAAGGCTTCCGCTCTTTCCGAACGTATTCCATCGCTTCTTGGATGGCGAAGTAGCTCTCTTCGACATCGTTGCCGTTGATGCGCTTGGCAGGAATCTGGAAGGCACGCGCGCGGTCGGCGATTTCTTTCTCGCCGTGCTGAGGGCCGGCCGCAGTCGAAATGCCGTAGCCGTTGTTGGTCACGATGATGAGCATCGGGAGCGGGAGCATCGGGCGCGAGGCCCAGACGAGGCACGAAGCGAAGTCGCCTTCAGCCGTGCCGGCGTCGCCGCCGGTGACGATCGTGATCCCTTTGCCGCCGTGGCGGGCGTGGGCGATGCCGGCGCCGATCGCGGTGAGGTACTGAGTCTCGATCGTGGAGGTGACCGGAACGACGTTCCATTCTTTGATCGAGTAGTGGGACGCGAAGTTACGTCCGCCCGAGAAAGGATCCGTCGCCGTGTTCTTCATCTGGCGCATGGCATCCGCGGGATCGAGGCCCATCGGAACGAGCGTCGGCCCTTGGCGGTAGTGGAAGTGCATGATGTCGTGGTCGAGACCCATGCCTTTGTGGATCTGAAGACCGAGCGGAACCTGGAACGCTTCTTCGCCCGGACCACCGAGCCAGAAGTAACCTTGGTTCTGCTTGTACACGCGGATCAGGCGCTCTTCGAGGACGCGCGCCTTGACCATATTGTCATGAATTTTCACCAAGAGCTTGGAGTCGAGCCGGAAGCCCGTCTTGCTTGCGGTACCGCTCGAAGAGACGGCGGCCTTCTTGGACATCGATGCTGCAGGACTGGACATGGGATTGCTCCTCAGGACTGCTTTGAGTTTTTGGGCACTCGGCTTTTGAGACTTTGACTTCGCTTGCTTGAGCAGCGCAGCTTTGGCGGCGCGAGCCGCGCTCGCGCTGGACGCGGACGAAGCGCCGTTCCGGGTGGGGGTAGTGCGTTTCAAATCGATTTCTCCTTGCCGAATTTCCAGGCTTAACCGATCAAAAGGCTTTCGACAACAGACAATCCCTCCCCTATGATCGGTCCGAACATGACGAACGAACTTCCGCTCACCGCGTCCAATCCTACGCCCGAGTCCGAACTTCCAAAAACTTGGTTTCGCGGCTTTATCCAAGGCAAAACGCGGATCATGCTCGCCTGGATCTTCGCGGCCGTGCTGGTTTTCTCGGCCCGCGAATACCCACAATGGCCGGGCATCCTGGTCTGCTTCTTCGGGGCTTCGATTCGGTACTGGGCCAGCGGCTATCTCCGCAAAGATACCAGGCCTGCAGTGGGCGGCCCCTACGCGCATGTCCGCAATCCGCTCTACTTGGGCACCTATTTGATGGCGCTCGGCACGGCTTGGGCGATTGAAAACTACATCCTGCTCGCGGTGGTGACCGTAGCGTTCGCCGTCATCTACCACTTCATCATCCTGGACGAAGAAGTGAAGCTGCGCCGGATTTTCGGTCAGCCTTACCTCACCTACTCGGCGCTCGTTCCGAGATTCTTCCCTCGCCCACTGCCGGCTTCCAGTTCGAAGCTCGCGGAAGTGAATCCCGATCGCTCACACCACGCTTTCTCGAAGGAACTCGCGCGCAAGAACAAGGCGATGGAGGCGTATTACACGTTCGCGGCTCTCATCGGCCTCGTCGCGCTCATCGCCTGGGCGTGGCAGAGCTTCGCGGCGACCTGACTGTCTTTCTTCTGATTATTCTTTCACTTCGGTCGCGATCGCGAAGCGATCAGCGCCGGCCCGCTTGGCCGCATCCATGACTTCGATCGCGTTGCCGAGCATCGCGCGTCGATCCCCTTCGAGGACCACGAGACGGGACTCCGTCCGCTCAAACGCGGCCTTCACGAAAGCGGTGAGCTGACCGAGATCGGCACCGGGAACAACCTGCTGATTGACCTTGAGGCCCCCGTCCGGAAGG
>JBEIOW010000246.1:0-4253 GCA_040377385.1 Bacteriovoracaceae bacterium
ATCGCAGACCTGTGGCGAAGTCGACGCGCTTCATACGCGCAAACCTGATCGCCTGATTGCTGTTGTCACGGCCGACTGCTTGCCCGTGCTCTTCGCCAAAAAGGACGGCTCGCATGTGGCGGCGATCCACGCGGGATGGCGCGGGCTCATCGCGGGAATCACAGAAAAACTTTGGGCGGAACTAGAGCGCGGCGGCGAACGCGCGCGCGATTGGGTGGCCGCGATCGGGCCGGCAATCGGCCCGTGCTGCTATGAAGTCAGTGAAGAGCTTGCCGATCGTTTCCTCGCGCACTACTCCGGGAAAATTCCGGGCAAGACCGTCGTGCCCGAGCATCGGCGTCTCGCCTTGGCACATACCCAGGCAGCATCCCTCCGAGCGCTAGGCTTTGCGGCCGTGGAGATCCTTCCGTTCTGCACGCGGTGCTCACGGGATGCGGATGGAAGCTTTCTTTCTCATAGCTACCGCCGCGAAGGCGGCGGCACTCGTCAGTGGTCCGTGATCGGCATCAGCGCGGCGGCGCGGGTCTGACTGCGGTCAGCGGATCTTTTTCGCCGTCGACACCGATTTCTTCGAAACGGATCACTCCGAACGGATTCACGCGGAACGATGTCACGCGTTTGGACAGCAAATGTGTTTGCACATAGTGGTAAAGCGGGATCACCGGCACCTCACGCTCTAGAATTTCCTGCGCTTCGCGAATCTTGCGCGAGCGCGCGTCTCCCGAAGGAAGGACGCGAATTTCCTTCACTAAGGTTTCGTAGCGATCGTTGGACCAGCCCGTGGCGTTGTTCGCGCCGCCGCGAGTGAATACCTCTAGATAAGGAATGGGATCCCGGATAGGGGCAAGCCATCCCATTCGATAAATCGTCGGCGGATCGGAAGTCAGGCGCTTCACGTAACTCTTCCAATCCATCGGACTGAGCTGAAGATCCACCCCGCCGGCCGCGAGTTGCTTCTGCACGATCTCGAGAACCTGGCGATTACGTGAGTTCGAGTCGAACCCCGCCTCCACTTTCACGCGAGCCTGTCCAGAAGTAGCCGCTGGAGCAGCTACCGCCTGACTCCGATACGGCACATGCCCCTCGAGACCAGGAGGAATCCACGTCAGCGTCGGGCGTTCGCCCGTACCCAGTGCCTGGACGATGGGTTCGCGAAGAATCAGGGCGTTCCATCGGCGCCGCGTCGCTGCATCGGGTTTCCCCTCCCGGGCGTGAATCCCCAAATAGTAGGTCGCGTAGAACGGATCCTCACGGTAGGTGCCGAGCTTCTTGGCACGCTCCAGATCGAGGCTCGGAACTCGGGTCAGGATATCGAGCCTTCCGGTTTCAAACAGCGCCAACCCCGTACTCTCATCAGAAACCACGCGGAAAATCACTGGGCGCATCGGTCGCTGCCCAAGGACCTCGCGACGCCAGCAGGCATCGTTGATATCGAGAAAAATATGCTGCTCCGGCACTCGGTGCATCAGCTTGTATGGACCCGTGAATGGTCCTTTTTCCTGCCAACCTTCGGCGCGGGCGGGGTAGGCGCCCGGCAAGGTGAGGAGCTGGAGGAAATAACTCACCGGCTCGACGAGCTCGATGACGAGTTTGTCGCCCTCGACGCGCACACCGACTTGGTCCCACTCCCCTTTGCCGGTGCGAAACTCGCGCGCGCCGCGAATCGGATCCAGCATCGCGGCGAGTTTGCCGGAATGCTTCGGATCCAGTGACCGACGGAATCCCGCGACGAACTCTCCCGCCGTGACGGGCAGACCATCCGACCAGCGCGCCTGGGGCCGAAGCGTGAACGTGTACTTTCTCCGGTCCTCCGAGATTTCCACCCCTTCGGCCAAACAAGGCTGCAGATCGCCTGCGCCATCAAAGCAGTAAAGTCCGTCCATCAAATTGGCCAGGACGCGCAGCGAAACGCCGTCTTCGGCAACCGCCGGATCGAGCGACACCGGCTCGTTCTGCAATTGGACCTGTAACGCCGTTTTGCTGTCGATCACCGCCGGCCCCTCCTTTGAGGAAGTGCAGGCGGACATCCCGATGAGCACGAGGCAAAGCCACGAAAAGAGAGCGGTTCTCATACGCGCAGAATCTAGCAAACCCCGTATGCTCATGCTACCGATGAAGAGGACATGAACTCACTTCATACTCCTCGGCGGTTGACGGTTATTTCGATTCTTTCCCTGCTCGGCGCGATCGGCGCCGGCTATCTGAGCAAAGTCTATTACGACCTCAGAAGCGGCACGGCGGGTTTCAAGTCCCTCTGCAACCTCGGCGACAAATTCAATTGCGACGCGGTCGCCGCGAGCACTCACGCTGAGTTGATGAATGGACTCCCCCTTTCGAGCGTCGTGGCCGGCTGGATGCTCGCCATTCTGCTCGTCAGCCTCATCGCCAGGAATTTCGAGTGGCGCCGGGACGCGATTCGGGTCGGCAGCGTGCTTTCGCTCGTCGCGGTCCTGATCTCCGGCTTCTATCTCTACGTCATGATGAGCGTCGTGAAGACGTTCTGCATCGTGTGCATTGGGCTGGACGTCGCAACGATCGCTACGCTGATCCTGTTCCTTTCGCTCAAGCCGGAGCCCCTTTCCAAAGCTCCTTTCAACCGTGGCCAACTCACTACCTGGATTACGATCCCCGTGGCGTGCGTCCTCGTGATGCTCGTCGTGCTTCGCGGCTTCCAAAGCCAGGACGTCTCGGCTGAGATGATCCGCGACGCCGCCCAAAGCGTGATGTCGGCTCCTAAAGTGGCCGTCGGTGGCGGCCCCGAATTCCCCACGATCGGCAAAGCGGACGCTCCCGTGACCATCGTCGAGTTCAGCGATCTTCAATGCCCCGCGTGCCGCGCGGGCGCCATGATCCTCAATACGGTTCTGCAGCGTCACCCAGACGACGTGAAGGTCGTGTTCCGCGCGTTTCCGCTCGATTCCAACTGTAATCGGAAGGTACAGAGCGCGATGCATCCGGCGGCTTGCGAAGCTTCCAAAGTCCTGTTTTGCGCAGCTGAACAAGGTAAATTCAAGCCAGTCTACGAGGCGATCTTCGATCGTCAAGCTGAGCTCGTCCCAGGAAAAGCCGCCGAAATCGCCGCGTCACTGGGTGTGGATCGCGCCGCTCTCGATGCGTGCGTCGTAAAACCTGAAACCACGCAAAAGCTGACTCGCGACATCGAAGACGGCATTAACCTCAACGTCCAATCGACGCCGACCTTTTACATCAACGGCCGCCGCGTCGAAGGGGCCTACCCTCTACCGGTCTGGTCCAAGATCATCGAACAGCTCAAGAATGAAGCTCGTTGATAGCCACTGCCACTTGAACTACGACTTCGCGCCCAAGTCCGATTTGGACTTGGTCCGGGAAGCTGAAGCTCAAGGAGTCGTTGCGCTCGTCACGATCGGCACCGAGATCGCTACGATCGCTGCAGTTCAGGCCATCTCCGAGCGACACCCTTCCGTTTTTCATTCCGTAGGCCATCACCCACACGAAGCAGTGCAGTGGAAGGATTCGGATCTTCAAACGTTGCGTGAAGCCTCCTTCCATCCGAAATGCCGCGCGATTGGCGAGCTCGGGCTCGACTATCACTACGATCATTCCGACCCTGTCTCGCAGAAACGCGTGCTCGAGCTCCAGCTCGGCCTTGCACTCGAACGTGAGCTACCGGTGGTCGTCCACAGCCGCGAAGCCGAGGACGAGCTGCTCGAGATTCTACGCGCCTATGCGGCCAAGGTTCCGAAGGATCGCTCTCCGGGAGTCATCCATTGCTTCACCGGAACTCAAAGCTTTGGTCAAAGCTGCCTGGACCTGGGGTTCTACATTTCGTTCTCGGGCATTCTTACTTTCAAGAACGCCGAGGATCTCCGTCAGGCCGCTCGCGCGTATCCGCTCGATCGGCTGCTCGTCGAGACTGATTCGCCCTACCTGGCCCCGGTCCCCTTTCGGGGCCGAAAATGCGAGCCGGCGATGGTTCGGCAAACCGCCGAGAAGCTCGCGGAGATTCGCGGAATTTCGCTCGATGAAGTCGCGGAGGCGACCACGAGAAATTCAGCGCGGCTGTTCCGCCTGCCTGTTTAGTCTCCCTCTAAAGAAGAAGACCCGACTGAAGCCTGAGCTCCAGCCGGGTCTTGAAAATGAAGTCGCTTGAACGATCTCGCTTAGCGTCCGCCGTCGCGTCGACGCATCACTTCAGCGTAATCGCCTTGGTTGCCGTAGATCTTACCTTCCACGCGGACGAAGCCATGCTCGTGCTTCCCGCCATCGCGATC
>JBEIOW010000190.1:0-4987 GCA_040377385.1 Bacteriovoracaceae bacterium
CGATCTCTTGGCGGGGGTTACCGAGCGTCGATACGTAGCTTTGGAGCTTGTTCAGTGTCGCGGCCTGAAGCTGTTTCCGACCAAGGACCGTGCCGTCAGATTTCGTAACGACGAGCAGCCCGTAGTTATCGACGATGGCCGAATATTCCGTCGCGTAGAAAACGCCGTTGATCTGGGTCATGGGGAGGCGGGGGTAGAGAGATTCGGCGGAGGCGGTGGCGGAGACGAGCGCGAGGAGCGCGATCCAGAGAGATTTCATGGCTAAGTCCTTCTGTCGCACTAGGCGACGAGTTGTTCTACGGCTTCGACCGGGAGGAGTCCTGATCGATGAGGCGGGGTTTAGCTGTCTTTTGTGATTAATAAAATTAATAAATAATTATATTACATGATCGTAATTACTTATTAACAGCCCTCCGCTTCGCGTCACCGGTTTGACGCCACTTGGCTCGAAGGTTGACCAAATTCAAGCGGCGCTTTTCGATGGGCCGTTTTCACGTAGAATCAAAGACATATGAATCCATTCTCCTTTTCTGGGAAACGGTTTGCTCGGCAAGCCTTGGTTTTGGGAACGGCCTGCGCGCTCTTCGCAGGTCTTAGCAATGGGGCCGCGGCTGCTCCCCCAGCGAAGCCGCCGAAGCGTTCAGCGCTCACTGCGGTCGATGAAACTCCCAAGGAAACCTACCTGCAATACGTTGAGCGGATGCGGCAGGAGAGGATGTGGCTCTTCTTCGGACTCGGAATCGGCTACGCCTCGCTGTCCACAGTTCCACTGCCCGAGAAAACCAAGAGCGGTTTTGATTTCAATCTCTACGCCGAGCTCGCGCTCTATTCGGAAAACTGGGTTTTCGATTTTGGCGGTGGCTGGTTCTACAACAACATCGTCTCTGATGATTCTCTAGGAGTAGTCACGCGCGTGATCACCCGCGGCGGCTTCGTCGAGGTCGTGCCGAGATACCGCTTGAGCGAAGACTGGTCGCTGGGTCCCGTCGTGCGCGGGATTTTCAGCTCAGATACGACGTTCTCCGAGTCGCAGGCCAACAAGACTGGATCGAACATCTTGGCGGGTGCCCGAGTCGTCTACGAATTCCCCACCTCGAACTTCCTGCTCCGATTTGGCGGTCAGGCGCTCACCGATCTGACGGTCTCGAATCGCCAAATCTGGATCTTCCAAGTTCTCGCGCAGATCGGTTTCCCCCTAGGCAGCGAGAAGAAGTACGAGCCGCGGCCGCTTCCGACGCCTACGCCGATGCCGGTAGTTACTCAGCCTCTAGCGGTGGCGGGTCCAGCGCGAATCATCGACGACAAGACGATCGCAGTGAACATGGATGAGCGCCTCATTCTCTTCTCGACCGCACGCGCAGGGATTCGGTCCCCTTATCGCGAACGATTGCTCGAGTTCACGCGGGTATTGGCGAGTGACTCCGATGCCTGGGGCAACGTGCGCGTCGAAGGCCACTCCGATGTCCGCGGTCGCCATGCCTACAACGTGAAGCTCTCGTTTGAGCGCGCAAGCTCCGTTGCGCAGTTTATGATCGAGAACGGACTGCCTAACGGACGGGTGAACACCAAAGGCTTCGGCCCCGACCAGCCGATCGATCCGGCCAACAACCAGATCGCCTGGGCCAAGAACCGCCGGGTGGAGATCATCATCGGCGGCGTAAAGGACGTCAAAGCGCTCGCCGAGCAAATCAACCGGATCTGGCCTTCGAACGCGCCTGTGCCGCTCTTAGTCGACAAGCCCAAAGGCCCGGAGCCTAAAAAGGCCGCGCCGAAGAAGAAAAAAGCGGCTCCGAAGAAGAAGCCCGCGGCGAATAAGCCCTAAGTCGTAACAGCTCTGCATACGCTGCATTCTCGTCGCGTGACGAGTTCGGCTGGGCGGGGTAGGGTGCGATTTCTATTGGATCGTGTGCGCCCGTAGCTCAGCTGGTTAGAGCTGGCGGCTCATAACCGCTTGGTCGGGGGTTCGAGTCCCTCCGGGCGCACCACAAGTCCCATTGCTTAGAATTTGTGATCCGTGCAGAAGGGACTCGAACGCGAGGGGCCGAGTCCCTCCGGGCGCACCACACAATCCCCATTTTTTGATGAGGCTCGATTCGCTGATTTCCTTGCTCTTCTTTTCGATATTCGCCCACCACGATCCGTGACGGGTCTTTTCGGTAAAGCCTCTGTAAACAGATAGGGTAATAGTTGACCATTTTGATATGTTAATGAGGCCGAGGCTTTGGCATACTGTTTTGCGTTCCCAGCCCCCCTAACGAAGGAAAACCCATGAAGAGCCTATTTTTTGTAACTGCAGCGATTCTGAGCATCAACTTAGCGAATGCCGGCAGTCCAATGGATGAAGCAGCGACCACGGATAGAAACTTCGATTCGCTTCAGACCTTCGCCAAGAAGGAGGTTTTGCGCCAATCCAAGACGAGAGGGAGTTTGGTTGCAAACCTGATGGGTAAGCAAGCAGCGGACGGCAAAGGCCCAACCTGTGACAGCTCCTCTTTAAAAATCAAGCATCTGCAGGGACGAGTCCTGAACGGTGAGGAATACGGTTGTGGAAGCATTCACCCTTCGTCGAAATCCTGTGTAGCTGGAAGCAATGCTGAGATCCTAATCACGATTCCTTGCACGGATGGGATCAGCGCAGGCTACACCTACGAACCCATCCATCTTCGCGTTCTTGTCCATAATGCGGTTACCTACAAAGTTACCAAAGATCTATTTGCAGGCGACGTAATCAGCTCTAAGTACGAACTCGATTCGATTCGCGAATTAGATTAAATCTATAGTCGAAGTTTAGCTAAGTTTGACTGTTGAAGAGGAGAGCCGTATCCGCTTTATTGCGGATACGGCTTTGTTTCTTTCGAATGTTTGCGCAAGCGACTTCTTTATTCCCGCTATTTCGCGAAAGTACCCAGCTAAGGCGATCCGCGGTCTCAGCATACTGAATCGCCGTGATTTCGTGGTCGATGGCGAGTGGTTCCACTGGAGTCACGACATCGGCGGTGTCGGTTCCGAAAGCTTCCTTCAACTCACCGTTCTTTCGTGTTGCGCGAATCTCCGCGCGACGGATCGGGTGTTCTTCGGCCTGCGGCGGATGCGACTCTAGCTCGAGACAGCAATATCAAAGTGCAACGGCTCCTCTCGAATCCCCATCGACTCATACAGCTTCACAGCGGGAGTATCGACACGGTCAGCCTGAACAAAGATCACGCAGGCGCCGATCTCGCGCGCCAAGGTTTTTAGCTCCTGGATCAACGTCCGAGCGATCCCTTGACGCCTGAATTTTTCGTCCACCGCGAGGTCGTAGATGTAGATCTCGCTTCTTTCCTGCTCGTACTTTTCGAGCACATAGGCGATGAGTCCGCCAGTGACGACGTCACCCTTCAATGCAGCGAGGGCGATAAAGTGACTCTTGGACAGGAGCTCTCGCAAGTAGCGATCGCTGGGCTTTTTGGCTAAGTGAGTTTCGGCATCTTCAAATGCAGCGGCGAAAACCTCATTCAGGCTTCTCAGGGTAGTCAGATCTTCCGCGCTCAATTTCTTGCAGATCAGATCGTCTCGGCATCTTTTTGTTTGCATGGGGAACGATTGTAAATTCAGAGTGTTTGGAGAGCAAATCCTGTAAATTTCCGATGAATCACCATCAGGGAAAACTTCGCCATGACTTGGAAGCCGCCACTCCTCGAAACCGATCGATTGATTCTGCGACCCATCGACTTGAAGGATGTCGATGGGATCTTCGCCTACGCGAAGAATCCCGAAGTCAGTCGTTACACGCTCTGGGAGCCGCACCAGTCCGTGGCCGACAGCTTGAAGTATATTCAAGAGTACGTGTTCGACTATTACGCCAAGGGCGTGCCTGAACCGCTGGGAATCGCCTTCAAAGAAAACCCGGAGCGGATCGTCGGAACAGTGGGTTGCTTTTGGGTCTCCAAATCGGCGCGAAGTATGGAGCTGGCATACGCGCTCGCCGAGGAGCATTGGGGCAAGGGGCTGGTGGCTGAAGCGTCGCTAGCGGTCATGAACTATTGCTTCAAGGAGTTTTCACTTAAGCGGATTCAAGCCCGCTGCAAGGCCGAAAACAAACCCAGCGCTCGGGTCATGGAAAAGGTGGGAATGACTTTTGAAGGCACCTTGCGCTCTTCGATTTTTCACCGAGAGCGGTTCTGGGACATGCGCTATTTCGCAAAAGTGGTTTGATCGTGCGGACTGCCAGCTAGATTTTCTTCAGCCAGCCAAACCGATCCACCGTCTCACCGTACTGAATCGCCGTGATCTCGTCGAAGAGCATCCGGGCGACTGGGCCGAAGCCTTTGTCGAGTTCCCAGGTCTCCCCGTCGGTCGCGAGAGCCTCAACGGGAGTGACGACGGCGGCGGTTCCGGTTCCGAAAACTTCCTTCAGCTGCCCGTTCTTCCAGGCGGTGTGAATTTCGGAGAGGCGAATGGGCCGCTCCTCGACGGACATGCCTTTGTCGCGAAGGAGTTGGAGACAGCTGCCCCGGGTTCCGCCCTCGAGGATCGAGCCGTTCAGTGCCGGGGTGATGATCTTGTCTCCGATGCAGAAGAAGACGTTCATCGTGCCGACCTCTTCGATGAACTCGTGCGTGGAGTCGGTCCAAAGGACTTGCGCAAAGCCGCGCTCTTTGGCGAGGTGGGCAGCGCGCATGCTGGCCGCGTAATTGGCGCCCGCTTTGATGTCGCCGAGGCCGCCGGTTGCCGCGCGGACGTCCTCTTTCTCGATCCAAATGCGAACCGATTCCGAGCCTGGTTTGTAGTAGCCGGCGACGGGCGAAAGAATGACGTAAAAGAGGGCGCGGCGCGAGGGGCGCACGCCGAGGAAAGCCTCCGTTCCGATGAGGGTCGGGCGAATGTACATGGCGGTCCCGCGCTTGCGCGGCATCCAGTCGGCATCTTCGCGAAGCAGGGCGCTCACCCCGGCCAGAAAGAGTTCGCTCGGAGGGGGAGGCAGGCAGAGGCGCTCCGCACCGCGCCG
>JBEIOW010000306.1:0-3611 GCA_040377385.1 Bacteriovoracaceae bacterium
AACGACTACGCATTCCATTGCGGCTAGAAAATGACGCGGCGGCTGCGATGCTGGGTGAACACTGGAAAGGTGGCGCGCGAGGATATGCGAACGCCCTTGTCCTCGCGCTCGGGACAGGGCTGGGCACAGGCATGCTCGCCAACGGCAAACTCGTTCGTGCCGGTCGCATGCTCCATCCCGAAGGCGGCCATCTGATTCTGCGCGCGGATGACCGCAGCGCCCTCTGCGGCTGCGGAAACTTCGGATGCGCGGAGGCGTTCCTCTCGGGCAACGGATTCACCCGTCGCGCGCGCGCGCATCTCAAGGACCCAGAGCTCACGTCACGCACGCTGATGAGTCTCGCGAAAAACGGAAATTCTTCGGCAAAAAAGCTGTTTTCTGAATACGCGCACTTGCTTGCGGTCGCTATCCACAATTACGCGGTGGCATACGCGCCGGAAGTGGTGGTGATCACGGGTGGGTTCGCCGCAGCGGCGCCGCTCTTTCTGAAGGAGACCCGGTCGGAACTCACGCATCTCCTACGCCACCAAAGAATCGGCGCAGACCTCGTGCCAAAACTGGTTCGATCTCCCCTGAAAAACCAATCCAGTTTAGTAGGCGCCGCATTCGTCGCCCTCCATCCGCGGTCCAAAATTCTCTCAGCCCCTTGATGTCGCGAGAGAAAATCGACTGACGCGCGCCGTCTAGTGTTGTGTTTCTTAGTTGACACTAGACGCGGCCAGACTCAACCTAATGCATATCGATCGATCTTCTGACCAGAGCAGTCCGAGAAGCGTTTCTAGCTAAGGCAAGAAAACTTTCCACCGGGCAGCGAATTTTAAGGTCGAGCGATAAAAAGTTTTCGAGGTAGGAGTCAGGAAAAGCACTGACTGACACTTACGAAAGTTTTGCAGTCAAAGGTTTCAGTCTTGGTTTCGCAGTACCAGTAGTACCCCGACGGCATGGGGAAATTGAACGGACCCAGGCGATGGTGCCTCGGCCGGTTCAGCCAACCGACGGCGGGTTTTTGGTAGTTAAACTGAATTTGGAGGAGACTTCACAATGAAGCGCATTCTTACTCTTTGCGTGGCCGCTCTCGTTTCTACGAACGCGTTCGCTTCGCAATCCCGCCAGGAAGTCCTGGGCACCCTGGACCCCCTGAACGTCGTTTCGAGCGGCCTGCACGGCTCGATGATGGTCGATGACAATCTGAACATGTTCTACAACCCTGCTTACGTGAACGATTTCCGTAACTGGGCATCGATCGAGAAGACCGATGAAGGCGGGTTTGTGACGTCCCTCGGACCGATCAACCTCGGCTTCTACATGAACCGCGCGGGCGCGACGGACTCGTTCCTTCACACCCCAAGCACCTACGTGAGCGCTCCTGCTCGTCCGTTCGATGTCATCATCGGCGGCGACATGGGCTGGAAGTGGGGCCTCGGCTTCACCTACGGCAGCAACAAGAACTCGGACGCGGCTACGCAAGGCACGACCGAAATGAGCCTCCGCGCCGGTATCTCGGTGATGGACTTCGAACCCTTCATGAACTTCGTTCTCATGGGCCGCGACAAAGAAGCCGGCACCGGCACCAGCACGGCTGAGCTGAAGAACAAGAGCATGAGCTTCGGTCTCCGTTACAAGTACGGCGAGTGGGCTCCGTTCGCTGTGTACCGCATGGACGGCCACGAGCGTTCGGGCGACACCACTGCGGCTGCGAACTACACGGACCGCGACTCCAAAGCGTTCGGCTTCGGTGTGGCTCGCAACACGAAGATCGCCGACATGGTCACCCTGAACTACGGCGTGGCTTACTGGGTGAAAACGGCTCTGACCGCTCCAACCACGAGCAACCAACGTTCGACGAACCAAGTCCTCCCGATCAGCATCTCGGCTGAAGGCGAAGCGGCTAGCTGGCTCGTGATCCGCGGTGGCTTCACGTACAAGCTCGTCAACACGACGCAAGGCCTCTCGAACGCCGACGACACCGAAGCTCGCTTCGGCGCCGGCTTCAAGCTCGGCAAAGCGATGCTCGACTGGTCTGTGGGCGGCGCCGCTGGCACCGCTGACGACCAATTCGGCTTCAGCGACAAGACGTTCACCACTGCTAGCTTGACCTACAGCTGGTAATCGATCGTCGATTGAGCTGACGCAAGTCGGCCTGATCTGAGAAGGCCCGATCCGAAAGGATCGGGCCTTTTTCATTTCCTACTTCTGATCTCCACACCTTTCCACCGGCTCAAATCTAAACAAAATCTCACCTATCTCCTTGGAATAACTGCAAAAAACAGCAGATTACCTTGCAGTCAATTCTCCAATCATTAGGATCTAAGGACCGCAGTACCACCCGGAGAATAGAGCTCTTTGAGAGGGCTTCATTTTTCATTGATCAAGGAGCCTCTGACATGAAGTCATCTTTCCTGAACGTCTGCCGCGCGAGCGCAGTTGTCGCCGCCATTCCCTTTCTCTCCGGTTGCCTCGGCGGCGGACCGAACACCTCTGAAGCTGCGCGCGGCTATCCCTCCGCCGCAAGCGGCACGATCAGCCAGACGACCGCCACCGCCCAGGCCGCGACACTGCAAAGTGCCGTTATCCCCACCAACCTCAGCGGCAATAGCATCTATACGGGCCTGAACATCAGCTTCCCAACGCCTCCCGCCTTCGTCGCGACCATCTATGACGACTGCACGACCGCGACCCCCGCGACGCGCGTGGATGCTGATGGCGACGGCATCAAAGCCGTGATGAATCTCTCGATCAACTGCACGGGCATCCGCAGCAGTGGCTACACCTACAACTGGGTGGGCACGAACAACATGCGCGATACCGACGACACCAATTCCTACGGCGGCTTTGCACAGGACTTCAATTGGATCTTCAGCCACCGGTCGGACGACGGCACGAACTCCGAGAACTACGCGCACCAAGGCAGCTTCGCGTACACGCTGAGCACCTCGGTTCACTCGTATGTTGGGTTGTACAATTACACCGGTACGAATACGTACAACGGTACGAACACCAACTACACCGGCGGCGCGAACTTCAACTTCACCTGGACGGACACTGGCACGTTCCCTTCGAACGGCACGGCGTCACTGCAGGGCTTCTATAAGTTCAACGTCACGGAAAACTCCGTAGTTAGCACCTACATTGTCCGCATCTCATCGACCGACCTGACCTACAACTCAGGTTGCAGCCAATTCTACAACACGGGTTCGGTCACGTTCACTGATGCCTCGAATAATGCGATCAAGTACACGTACGGCTGCACGACGGTCACGAAGACCTACAACGGCACCGCGATTTAATCGCCGGTACGATCTCTCTTTAATGCGAAGAGCCCGATCCAAACCCCGCCAAGGGAACGGATCGGGCTCTTTCTTTTCCTCGTTGGCCGGAGCGAACTTCAATTAAGGCCCTACTGAGCCATCCTCAAACAAGACTACTCGACTTCAACGACTGACCTATTGAGCTTCACCGCCGCTGGATCTTTTGATCCTAGGGCCTTTGAGATCCCGCGCATGAACTGGCTACGGGTCCCCTCGCGAAATCTGGAATTGAAATCCGATTCAAGGAAAGGCACGAAGCAGATGAGCGAAAATCCCAGACCTTTTTCGCTCATCAGATCGAAT
>JBEIOW010000457.1:0-2503 GCA_040377385.1 Bacteriovoracaceae bacterium
CCACGCGTGGAGAAGATGGGCCATGACCTCCTTGCCAGTTCCCGTTTCCCCGCCGAGATAGATCGAGAGAGGGGTTGGAGCCGCTTTTTTCGCCATCCAAAGGAGGCGCTTCCCGGATTCGTGCACGGTGAGCCAGTGCTTCACGCCGGAGGGCTGGACCGGTTGATCCAAAGATTCTTTTAGATTCACGACGGTGAGGAGCGTCTCGCCAAGTCGCACGGAGAGTCTCGCCGGAATCTGCGCTTCGCGGACTTCGAGATCAGCGATACGGGCGGAGGGACATCCGCTTTCGACCACAATCCAGTGGGGCGCGCCGGGCAGATCGGAACGGCGTTCGATTCGACCGACGGCTCGCGGGAGGGTCGGGTCGCGCAGCTTGAGTGCCGTGCGGTCGAGTTCGCTGGTGTCGCTGCCGGAAGACGGGCCACCGATGAGCTGGACGGAGCGGGCGAAGGCGCCTCGCAGCGGGATTCGGCGAGTTTCGCCGGAGGGATCGCGGACTTCCAAAAGGGATTCAAACGGGATGACTTTGTTCATGATGGATGTCCGCAAAGCAATCGATGTGCCTGTTTTATGACGGCGGAGATCGAGGAGAGAGCCTGCGGCTGGCAGTGTTCGGTTCAAGATGAGAAAGAGTGGGCTCTCCCTGAAGCAAGTGGTTCATCTTTGAACTGGGTGGAGTGAGCAAGAAGGGGCGTCTCGCTTCATGCTCACGACTCTGTTAATCTTGCATCACGCTTATGGCAGGTGAATTTCTCGTTACGATCGGTGATCGAAAGCAGTTTCCGGAACTTTTCCACGGTAAGCTTCTCCAGGGCCGCGAGGAGCCGCGGGTGGCTTTCGTGGGACGCTCGAACGTTGGAAAGAGCTCGCTCATCAATGCGCTCCTCGGCACGCGTTTGGCGCAAGTGAGCGCTGAGCCGGGCAAGACACGGAAACTGCATCTCTATCTTTGGAAAGAGGCCGCGAAAATCTTCGTGGACTTACCGGGCTATGGTTTCGCGAAGACTTCGAAGGATGATCGCGACGACTGGGGACGCTTGATCCAGGCCTACCTCAAGGTCGACGATGGTTTGCTCGGAGTGTTCTGTCTCTGGGACAGCCGCATCGGTCCCACCGACAAGGATTTGGAAGCGTGGAAGTTTTTCCAGGACGAAGGAATTCCCGCGCGGATCGTCTTCACTAAATGCGACCAGATGAAGAACCAATCGGAACGCGCGCGCCGTAAAAAAGAAGCGACCGTTGCGCTCAGCGCGCTCGGCATTGAGCCTGACGAAGTTTACTGGGTCTCGGCGAGGGATCAGGATCCGGGGTTTCGCGCGCTCTCAAAATGGGTGAGGGATGCCTGAGTGAGTCACGCAAAGCAGATTCGAATTGTTGCGCCCTCGTCCGTCATGTCTCCCTTTGAGCTGGATCTCGGGGTGGAGCGGATGCGCGCCAGTGGTCTCGAAGTCAAAGTCGATCCGCAGTGCCGGAAAAAACATCAGCTCTATGCGGGCCGGGATGAAGAGCGCGCGCTGGCGATCTACCGCGCGGGCCAGGATCCGACCGTCACCACGATCTGGTGCGCGCGCGGTGGATATGGAGCGGTCCGCCTGCTTCCCCATTTGGAGCGACTCGAGCGAGAAGGGGGCAAGCCGCTCCCTGGGAAGCGGTTTCTCGGCTATTCCGACGCATCGGCCATCGTGGGTTTTCTTCGCGAACGCTGGGACTGGTCCATCTTGCATGGACCGATGCCCGGACTGCGAAGCTTTCTAAAAATCTCTGAACCGGCCTGGCGCGCGACATCTGCGCTTGCGCTCGGACGATCAGGCAAGCCGAGCTGGAACGGGAAGAAGCTGAAGCATTTGGCCGGAACGCCGAAACTTTCGGCTCCGCTGGAAGCGGAACTTCTGGGTGGAAACCTTGCGGTCTGGGCCGCGATGGCGGGGACGAAGCATCTGCCTTCGGCGAAAGGCCGAATTCTTTTCCTCGAGGAAGTGGATGAGCGTCCTTATCGCATGGACCGTACGATGCAGCAGCTCGTGCATTCCGGCGCGCTAGACGGCGTGCATGCGCTCGTGCTCGGGACGTTCACTTCCTGCGAGGATCGGGTGGGGGATGGGCTCAAGCGCGCGCCAAAGAATCCGAGGGAACGCGCACGGATGATTGATGGGCCAAAGTCAGCGGAGCTGGCGCCTCTGCGCCCGGTGCTGTCGGAGGCGAAGGTGCGCTCCGCCGTTTTCGGAGAATTGGGCGCGCGCCTCGGAGTTCCTGTTTTCTATGGACTACCCTGCGGGCATGGCGCATCTGGTCAAAATCCTTTGCCGCTCTTTGCTCGCTATCGACTAGGGTCTGACGGAGCTTTCCAGCTTTTGAGCTGGGATGGGTTTGCAGCGGACGCCGGCCTAAGGTAAATCGACCTCTCCCGAAGTGGTGGAATGGTAGACGCGCTGGACTCAAAATCCAGTATCCGCAAGGGTGTGCGAGTTCGAGTCTCGCCTTCGGGACCATAAAAAAGCCG
>JBEIOW010000524.1:0-2059 GCA_040377385.1 Bacteriovoracaceae bacterium
ATCGATTGAAATCATTCGCTCCGCGACCTCACTGACCGCAACCGTGAGCGCGTCGTCTTTTCTTGAATCGTGAGAACTTGGCGGCAAGCCTGGTTCTTAATGTCCAAAATGGGTGGAGGAGGGGAGAATCGGCCTCCGCCTCGACTGGCTATGCGCCTATGCGCGGCTTGCGCATAGGTAGACGTCAGTCTTTTCGAGCAACTGGATACCCCCGATCGCGCGAACTGACCCGCCCACCTAGCCGGTGACGAAGTGAGAAGTTTGCTTGCCTATTCGTAAAGGTATGGTCAAATTGTCCCACTGAGGTCACTCCATGCCGTTTGCGGTACTCGCGCTCCTCGCTGCACTCCTCTCCTCTTCCGCCCAAGCGGCTGACTCCGGCACTGTTTTCTTAGGTGTCGGCGCGTTCTTCCAGAACTCGATGAAAACAACGACGAGCCCGACCGCTTCAAAGAGCCTCTTGGGCACGATGTACGTTCCTGAGCTGAGCGTGAGCGCGCAGCTCGGCGACGCGAGCGGCTATTTCTATCCGACCATTGGTTACACGTTCCTCGGCAAAACCGGCGCAGACGGAATCAAGAAACGCATTCTGACCGTCTCGGTACCGTACGCGTTTCCGATTTGGGAAAGCGTTGACCTGAAACTCGGGATCGGGGCCATGCTGTATAGGGTGGGTGGAGCCGGGGAGGCGCGCGTCCTGAACAGCGGAGCGAGCACCTCCACTTTTTATCAGCCCGGCACCACGCAGACTTCACGAGCGCTCTTCCTGACGACCGGACTTGGATTTGCGCTCAGCAGCGATGTCCGCTTTGACTTCGACCTCATCGTGACCGGCGCGCTCTCGTCGCGCCGCGCACTTAACCTCGCCGCACGTTTCGGCATTGGAGTCTTCTGATGCGCTCAAGACTTTTCACGCTGTTCCTGCTCCTTCCCGCCCTCCTAGCCGCGCAACCGGCACATGCATTTACGCTTCTCAGTCAGTACATCCTGAAGGGATGGCAAGGACCGGAGCTCACCTTTCGATTCAATCCCACAAGCTGCACCGACCTCGGGATCCCTGAAGCGATGGTGCGCACCGCAATTGTCGAGGCCATCGCTCTCTGGAACTCCGTCCCGACCTCGTCCCTTAAGCTCGTCCTGGGAGCCGACACGACCGCTACTGGACTCAACGCCACACCGTCGATCTACTGTGGAACCGACGTCACCGACCCCGATACGAACGCCGCTCAAGGCGGCGTCGGCGACATCTCAGCAGAGGGCCGCCCGACGACCGGTCTCATCAGGCTGAACGGGCTCGCGAGTTCGGATGGCTACTTCGCCGACGCGACTCCCATCTTCGCCAGCATCGCTCTCGCGCACGAGATGGGACACGCGCTAGGACTCGGCCACTCCGAATATGGAGGCGCTCTCATGCACTGGACGGTCGCGGAAAAAGTAGAGTTCCGTCTCTCTCAAGATGACGTCGACGCGATCTCCTGGCTCAATCCACGCTCCGAACCGGGCGACGGCATTCTGGGCTGCGGAAGCGCGAAAGTGACTGGATCGGGCACCTCGTCCGGGGACGGCGGCAACGGCGCAGCCGCGACGTTGGCGCTCGTCTTTGCTGCGGCCGCGATCGGCTGGCGCCGGATGCGCGTTTACCCCCACCCGCTAACCAGTAGCTGAAATGAGTCGCTCTGCACTAACCTGGCCCTTGCAGCTACAGGAGTGACCGAAATGAAGAAGCGATTCACCTAAGAACAGATTGTAGGAGCCCTGAAGCGCCTGGAAACCGGCTAATCGAAGACCGGCGAAGCGTCGACTACAACGAGCTGCAACCGCACAGCGCGCGCGTGCACTTGTACGCAGGTAGCAGATGTTCAAGATGCCGCCGCTCAGAAATGTTGATGCCCCCTTGCTCAAGGCGGGCCAGGACACCGTCGCCGATCCCGGCGATTTTGGCCGCATTCCTGAGACTGAATCCCGTCTGTACGCGAAGGAACCGAAGGACACGGGCGGCTCTTGTAATGCGTTTTACGTTACTACGTTTGTACAAATTAGCTCCTGTCTATGCAGTGGA
>JBEIOW010000102.1:0-6869 GCA_040377385.1 Bacteriovoracaceae bacterium
CGTCATCGCCGAGCCGGTCGCTTCCGCTCTGGTCTCTGACTGAGTCTCTGCCTTTTCGGTCACGCCGAGGGTGAGCGGGGCGGTCGGGGGGGCCGCCGGAGTCTCCGGTCCGCCACCGAGAGCGCGCCACTTCGCGACGAGCGAATGGAAGTCCAGCTCCGTGAGGAGTTGCGCGCACGCTTCGCGCAGGTGGAATTCGTAACGCAACTTCTGGGGCGAGAACTCGACCTCAAGATCGGTCTTCAGGCTCGCCAGCTCCGCCGATAGGCGCGCATCACCCGCGTGCTCCTTCAGCGCTTCGCCTTTTTTCCCGAGGATCTTTCCCGCGGCGGCCGCTTCGAGTACCGCCTCGAGCGTGCCGTGCGCTTTGAGGAGATCGACGGCACCTTTCGGGCCGATGCCCCGCACGCCCGGAATGTTGTCCGAGCTATCACCGACGAGCGCGAGATAGTCGCGGATCTGATCGGGGCGCACCCCGAACTTCTCTTCTACTGCGGCCGCGTCGAAAGTCAGATTCTTGAGCGTGTCCCAGATCCGAACGCGATCGTTCACGAGCTGCATGAGATCTTTGTCGCCCGTGACGATGATGGCCTCGTTCTGCGGGGAGGCTTCAGTCCAACGAATCGCCAGCGCCGCGATCAAATCGTCGGCCTCCACTCCGCTTTGGCGATACATCGGAAAATCCATGGTCTTCACGAGCTGCTCAATACGATCGAACTGGGGGATGAGTTCATCTGGCGGCGCGCTGCGGTTGGCCTTGTACTCGGGGTAGACTTCCTTTCGAAAGGAGGGCTCTTTCGAGTCAAACACCACGCCGACGTACTCGGCCTTGGCATCCTGAATGAGCTTGGCCAGCATCGTGGCCACGCCGTAGACCGCGTTCACTGGCTCCCCTTTTTTTGTGTTCAGGGGGCGGATCGCGTAGAAGGCGCGAAAAATGAACGAACTCAGGTCGACGAGGTAGAGAACGGATTTTCCGGGTGCGGCCATCTCTTCGGGACTACCAAATTCTCCGGGTCTAAGCCGCGCGAATCCCACCCGACGAGTGAAAAATTACTTCGCCGCGCGAGGCAATTCGATCACTTCGGTCTCGCCCATGACGTCACCCAGGCGGTGCCCGGTTGCGACGCTCAGCATTAGATAGATTTCCATGATCATCAGAGGCAAACCGACCAGCGCCAGAATCACCCAACCCCAGACCGGGATGATCGCAAAAAAAGTGGCCACCCCGACCGGAGCATTCCGATATGCGGAATCCCGCAGGCTCGCCGGGGCCCGCCCTCGCTTCAGATTGACGACCTGGAGGCGAAGAAGCCGCTTACCGATGCTTTGACCTCGACTCGAGCCGATCTGGAGGCCGTCAGCGAAAAGACTGTAGAGAAAGCCCAGCAAGGCCCCAAGCGGATACGGCAGGATCGCCGCCAGCGCGACCACCAGAACCAAATCAATGACCTTAGCGGCCACCCGGGACGGGACGCTGACCTTGGTCGAAATCGCTTCGATCGGAAGCACAAAGAGCATACCCGTTCGATTATGGAGCAGAAGGGTAGGAAAAGCCTCGGAAAATCATCCCCTCGAAGATTGCTCACAAGCATTTGACAGAGCGCCGAATCGAGACCATCTTGTGCGATACCGGTACAATGCCGGTATCTTGACCGGCACGAAGGAGACTCTACCCATGGCGAATTCCCCGAACGTCCTCCAAGCCACGGACACGAACTTCCCCACCGAAGTTCTCAAAGGCGATCAACTTGCGCTGGTGGATTTCTGGGCCGAGTGGTGCGGACCGTGCCGCCTCCTGGGACCGACCATCGAGACGATTGCCGATGAGTTCGCGGGCAAGGTGAAAGTCTACAAGATGAACGTCGACGAAAACTCGAACACGCCGACGCAGTACCATATCCGCGGCATCCCCACGGTGATCCTGTTCAAAAACGGCGAGGTCGTGGACCAGCTTGTCGGGAATCAGCCGAAAGACGTCATCGCGCAAGCGATCCAGCGGAACCTCTAAAAATTCGTTTGAACTAGGAATCGGCCTCTCGAAAGGATCCGTGGATTCTTCGAGAGGCCGATTCGATTTCAGCGCTGCATGAGCGGCGAAAGTCGAGCCCGAACCGCCTTCTGCTCGAGCAAATTCACACTTTCACAAAGGTCCGTCTGGTAGCGGTCTGCCATGGTGCCAGTGCAGTCCACGCGATCACTCACGCCGTAGTCATTGGTGTCGATTACCGCACGGCAAAGGCTGCGTTCCAATGGAGTGAAGCGAGTGGGATCATTCGCGATGCAATTCACCGTCGACGTCGGCTTCATCGGGTGAATCGCTCCCGAACAGATCTCTTGATCATTCGCACTCGCGAAAGGGCGATTGAGACAATCGACGTACTTGATCTTGCTGAGATCGATCACTGATTTGCACAAGTCCTGCTCAGAATAGCCAATCGGTCTCACTAGGCAATTCACCGTGACGTCGAGCGCCTGAACAAAGATGTTTTCCGAAGGAGCGCCCGCAGCGAAAGTATTGCCGGCGACCACCGAAGACAAAATCATCAAAAACTGAATGCGGTTCATAAAAACTCCTTAATTCGAAAAGTAGGGGTCGAAAGGTAGAGGGCACTTCAGAATGATCGGGGGCAGCGCGTAGCGAATTAACGCTGCATCGGGAGCGGAAGGCGAGCGCGAACCGCCTTTTGAGCCAGTGCGTTCACGCTCTGGCAGAGACCGCGTTGATAGCCATCCTCGAGATCTCCGGTGCAATCCACACGATCCGCAACGGACGGTTGCTGGGTATCGATCACCTGGCTGCATAGGCTCTGCGTCAGCGCTCCACGGATCGTGCCCGTACAGCCCAGCGTCGACCGACTCTTCATCGGCTCAATCGCACTCTTGCAAAGGCCGGCCTGATAGCCGTCTTCGAGATCTCCCGTGCAATCAACGGTCTTCAGTTTGCTGATGTCGATGACGGACTGGCAAAGAACTCGTTCTGCCTTGCCGAGCGGTCTTGCCAAGCAATCCACGGTGACATCCAGCCCATCAACAAAAGTGGCTCCAGAAGGGACGCTTGCAGCGAAAGCGTTTCCGGCGACGAGAGACACCACTACCATCAAAAGCTGAGTCCGTTTCATAAAGGCTCCTTCATTCGATTCTTGCTGGGGAGAACGAGCCGGAGAATAAACGAACTTATAACGCATTGCATTAATCTCTCTTCATAGTGGGGCAGTTCTTGTCCTCAAGGAGTGAACAGTGACCCCTCGACCCGCCTATCCCCTCGAAAACGCTTCAATTCTTTCAAGGGCCCATTGACCAACCTCCGATCTCCGGTATCCTTTATGTAACGGTGTATTAACGACTTCTCACGGAACGAGGGGGACTCAGGCTCATGGAATCCGCGAGCTTTTCACAACAACTGATTCACGCATTTGAAACCGGCTGGACTCACATGACGCCGATCTTGGTGGCTTTCGCCATCGCGGTCGCCTTCTCCGTGGAACGCTGGAAACGTCTGTTCTCGCAATATTTCGTCGATGGCGCGTCGTTCATGTTCGAGATCCAGAAGTACGTTCTGGCGAACGACCTCGACGGCGCGATCCGGGTTTGCAACGGGGCCGAGCGTGCGGCTCTCCCTCGTGTGATCAAGGCGGGCCTTCAACGCGCCTCCCGTGATGAACAGCAGATCCAGAACGCCATTGACGCAGCGAGCCTCGAGATGATCCCAAAACTCGAGCGTCGCCTACCCTACCTGGCGCTGATCGCCAACCTTGCGACCCTTCTGGGTCTCTTGGGCACGATCATCGGTCTGATCAAATCCTTCGGCGCTGTCGCGATGGCTGACCCGGCCCAGAGACAAGCGATTCTCGCCGCCGGTATTTCGGAAGCGATGGCCGCCACCGCTCTGGGTCTCGTGACCGCCATCTTCGCGATGGTGATGCACTCGATCCTGAGCTCTCGCGCCAACCGCATTCTCGAGGACATCGACGAGTACGGCGTGAAGCTGATGGATCTGCTCTCGGCCCGTAAGTTCAAGCACTCCACGGAGCGCTAAGAGAGGGCTCGCCCTCTTCCGCGCAGAAGGAGCAAGGATGCTCAGGAAACCGACCCATCGCCGCCGAGGCAAATCGGAGCAGATTGAGCTGAACCTCGTGCCGATTCTGGACACGATGGTGACGATCGTCGCGTTCCTCCTCTTCACTATGTCCTTCCTCGTGCTCGCGCACATCGAGTCCCCGTTCCCGGTGGCGAGCATGGAAGACCTGAAAGAACAGGTGAAGAAGAAGCCCCTGCAGCTGACGCTTACCCTTCGCGAGAAGGAAGCTCAGGTCTGGAGCCCGTTTGACCTCGTCCCGAAGCGCATCATCGCCAACACCGCGGAAGGCATCCCCGATCTTCGCGGCATCCGCTCCGTGCTCTTTGAGGTGAAGAACAAGTTCCCCACTGAACAGAAGATCGTTCTCGTGCCTGGCCCTGAGGTCAACTACGAGAACCTCATCCTGATCATGGACACCGTGCGTTTGATCGAGAAGACCGACCCCCCCGTCTACTTCAAAGATCCCGCGACCGGCCAAGATCAAGTCGCCAAGTTCCTCTTCCCCGAAGTCGTCTTCGGCAACCTCTTGGGAGATATGTGAGATGGCACGCAGTCGAGGAATTCGCGGCCGAAGCGGACGCAAGAAGATCAACACCGGTGGCTTCGATCTCCAGCTGACGAGCATGATGGACATCCTCATCATCGTCGTCGTCTTCTTGCTCAAGACCTATTCCGTCAGCACGAACTCCTTCACGAGCGTCAAAGGGATCCAGCTCCCCTACACCGCCACCCAAGAAACCCCGCCAGACGGCCTCCAGGTCATCATTACGCCCGAGGCGATCACCTTTGAGAACGAACGCATCCTCGACTTCGTGCAAAGCGCGAGCGCTGTCGGCACGACCGAAGAACCCTCTTACGCCTTCAATCCGACCGACCTCGACGAGGGCGGCCGCCGGATTGTTCCCCTCTTCGACGCCCTCACCAAGGCGCGCGAAAAGTCTGAACTCCTCCGCGTTCAATCCTCGGCGCGCGACGAGCAAGGCAATCCTCTCCCCTTCGAAGGCGTGCTCGCCATCCAGTGCGACAAGCGCGTGAACTACGATACCGTTCGCCGGATCATGTACACCGCCGCCACCGCCGGTTTCCGAGTCTTCCGCTTCCTCGCGATGAAGAAGGAAATCTGAGGCCTCGAGGCCTCAGATTTCTGGGGCGCAGCGTGGGTGCCACAGCACCCAAAATCGACAGGATGTCGATTTTAGCGAGCACCTGATGGGCCGAACTCGGCCCTCCAACCCAGCTCCCTATCCATCGAAGCCCCCTCCCATCCCAAACCTAGCGTGCGACCCGCCACTTGATCTTCCCTGCACTGGCCCCTTTCCGTGTCCCAGACCTCGCTCAGACTCCAATAAAAAGAGGCGCCTAAGCACGCTCGTGCACAGACGCCCCTCTAAGCTTTGAGATCTCTGAATAATTTTAGCCCCTTAAAGAGGCCTTAAGGACACCCAACGGGGCCAGTAAACTCAGCCTTCGCCGGAAGTCGGATTCGGTGGAATGATCACTGGGGGAGGCTGCATAGGAGGACCGGAAGGCTTCTCTGGCGGGGGCGGAGGTTTCACGGGAGGATCTGAAGGCTTCACCGACGGGTACGGAGGTTTCACGGGAGGCTTTACGGGAGGCTTCTTCGGAGCCTTCGGCCCCGGCTTAGGCCCCGCCAAGGTCGACGCACAAGACTTCCAACAATCCGCTTTCTCCGTCCACGGAACGTCGCCAACCTTCTCGGATTGGCAGCAAACTGAGCAGGTTTTGTACTTATTTCCAAATCCGACGAGCAGCGCGCATTCCTGGCCGTAGCCGCTCGCGAGCGCAAGCGGCGCGAGCGTGATCAGCCCAGCCACTCCTGCGGCCATTCATAACTTGATCAATGATGTACGTGACACTTTCAGAACCTTTGCGCCCATTTTGCTCGCCCCTCGGTTGAACCGTTCCTTACATAATTATGGTTGATCAGTAAGAACGGAGCAACTGCCAAGAAGCGGCCAAAGTCCCGACCCAAAAGTCAGGTCGCATCGAGTGCACTTCCATGCGAAGTTGAGGAAATGACCGGTCAGATCCGCTTCAACCAGAGAGCCGCCTTAAACGAGCCCGCAAGCTCGGAAACGATTCCGCAGCTCAACCTGCTGGCCCATGCGCAAATCCTCGAGCTCGAGATTGGAAGCCGCTGCGGCGGCTTTGGCGAATGCGGCGGAGACCGCGTGCGGATCACGGAAGGCGCCGAACTCCTCTCCCCCGTCACCGCGGCCGAGCGCGAACACCTCAGCGCGGACGAAATCCGCGCGGGCTGCCGACTCGCCTGTCAGGCATTCCCGCAACGCGCGGACGCCCGGATCAACGTCGAGACCCGCGGGGACTAGCCGCCGGTCGCGCTGTAGAGGAACGGATATTTCACTTCGACGATCCCGGCGCCTTTCGGCAGCGGGAATTCGATCGAGCGAATCACGCGCAATACGCAGTCCTCGACGTTCCGACTACCGAGGGTCGAGTTCTCGACGGCCGCTTTCGTCACGCGGCCGCTCGAGCCGATGACAAACGACGTACCGACCCGACCCTGAAGCTTCGGAGGGTTTGGATCCGAGAGTTTCTGAGAGTTCACTTCCTTCTCGTAGCAGTACCGGAACTGATCCTTGTGCGCGGCGAGTGCCGCCGCGATGGCGTTGGCATCGATCGACCCCATGACGACGCCTTCTCCCGCGCCACCCGCATTGATCGCCACTCGAGCTTTGCCACCGATCATTCCGGTTCCGGTGCCCTCAGCGCCAAGTCCCGTGCCGACGCGACCGCCGCCACGGCC
>JBEIOW010000553.1:0-1899 GCA_040377385.1 Bacteriovoracaceae bacterium
GATTCTCGATGGCCCGAGCGATGAGGAGCGCCCGCCAATGCGTCTGGCGCGATTCGGGCCAGTTGGCGCCGATCGCGTACGCCTCCGCGCCTTTGGACAGCCCGATCCGGAATAGCTCCGGGAAGCGCAGGTCGTAGCAGATCGAAAGGCCGAAATCTCCGAGCTCGGTCTTGGCGAGCACGGGACCTTTACCCGCTTGGTAGAGCTTGGATTCGAAGTACTGCTTGCCCGGACCGAGGTCGGCGTCAAAGAGATGCATCTTCGCGTAGGTCGCGATGATCTCACCGGCGGGATCGATGAGGATGGAGGAGTTGGTGATTTTCTTCGGCGCGCCTGGTGCCTTCATCGGAATGCTGCCAGCGAGGATCCAGGTCTCGAATTCGGCGGCCCACTCGCGGAGCGTATCTAGAATGATGCCGCCGCGCAGGGTCTGGGCATTCTCCAGCAGATCCTCGGAACGAGGGCTCATGAGCGCAAAGTATTCCGGGAAGGCGACGAGATCGCACTTTCGGGTCAATGCCTGAACGAGCAGGTCTCGAGCCGAATCGAGGTTCTGGCTCACGCGGGGAGTGGAGGTCATTTGGATCGCGGCGATACGCATGGGATTTGACCCCAGCTTACTTTATGCAGTAATCCATTGAAAGAAGACAAAGGAAGGCTTCTTTCCCGATATGGCTCAATCCAAGACCGCACTTTCGACTCAGGCCTACAAGGGAACTCGGGATTTCTATCCTGAGGACATGCGCCTTCAGCAGTGGATGTTCGCGAGCCTCCGGAAGACCGCCGAAAGTTACGCCTACCGGGAGTACGACGGCCCGACCCTGGAGCCTTACGAGCTCTACGCCGCCAAGAGTGGCGAGGAGCTCGTCAGCCAACAGCTCTATCACTTCGTCGACCGTGGCGAACGTAAGGTCGCGATTCGTCCGGAGATGACGCCGACTCTGGCGCGAATGGTGGCCGGGAAGCTTCAAGAACTCCCTCGGCCAGTTCGTTGGTATTGTATTTCGAACTTTCATCGCTACGAGCGGCCTCAGCGGGGGCGCCTGCGGGAGTTTTGGCAACTGAACTGCGACGTGCTCGGCGGAGATGCGCTTCAAGCTGATGTGGAGATCCTGAACCTTGCGTTGGATCTCATGGCCGGCTTTGGCGGGACTGAATTCGTCCGCGTGAAGGTCAACAACCGAAAGCTGATGGACCATTTCTTTACTCAGAGCTTATCGCTGACGCCTGAGCAGACGCTGAAGCTCACGAAGCTCATCGATGCACGCTCCAAAATGGGCGAGGAGAAGTACGGAGCGGGCCTCGGAGAGATCGGAATCGACGGAGAGCGCCGGATCCAGCTCGAAGCTTTCTTCGGAGGCACGCTTGAGACGATCGCGCGCGAGCATCCTTGCGAAGGCGCGACGGAGCTGGTGAAACTTTTTGCGCTCCTTCGCGAGTCGGGCGCGGGTGCGCAGATCATCTTTGACCCGCTCGTCATGCGGGGTCTGGACTACTATACGGGTACCGTCTTTGAGGTCTATGACGTCTCGCCGGAGAACCATCGCGCCATGTTCGGCGGTGGGCGCTACGACAACCTGGTCGGGATGTTCGGCGGTCAAGCTTTGTCTGGGGTGGGTTTCGGAATGGGCGATGTGACGCTCAAGAACTTTCTCGAGACGCACGGGTTAATTCCGGAGCTAGGTGGCTTCACGGACGTCTTGGTTTCTCTACCCAAAGCAGAGTGTCGCGTACCCGCCGAAAAAATCGCGCGCGAGTTGCGGTCCCTTGGTTTGAAGGTCATGACTCCTTTGCAGGTGGGCGGATTTGGCGAACAGATCAAGCTTGCGCTCAAGCACGGTGCTCGTTTTGTCGTCCTGTTTGGCGATGAGGAGCTTGCGCGCGGTGAGGTGCTCGTGA
>JBEIOW010000493.1:0-2274 GCA_040377385.1 Bacteriovoracaceae bacterium
CGCAGCGTTCATGTCGATTCCAGTCGCGGCAACGGCATCGCCTTCTTTGAACTCCAGCCGAAGGCGCAAGACCGCTTTCCCGCCAGTAGAATCAGCGACGTAGATGCCGGAGAACGCGCTTCCAAACTCCGCCTTAGCGGCGATCACGGCGATGGGAAGCGAGTATTTCGGAATCGCTCCCGCGGCGATCAGCTTGACCTCCTTTTGGGAGGATTGCCCTGACTTCACGAGTATCGGGGCATTGGTCAATTTGGACGAATGACCAGAAATCTTCTGGCCCAAATAGCCGGCCAGCCCCGCCGTACGGGCGCCGAAGATATCGAGGTAGCCGCCGACGGCCGTGTTCCATTCCGCATCACTGGGGGCGTAGTCAGGCGATTCGCGCATTTCGGCCGCATTTCCGACGATGAAAAAAGGCTTCGCCGTGCCGTTGGAATAAAATTGCTGCGCGACCGGATACACCCCGCTCTCGAGCTCCGAATACCGAGTAAAGCCCGCGACGGAGGAAGAGAGTGGTCGCCAATCCGAAGGCGCGGTCCCATCCGAATCCACAAACAACCCCGGTGCGACGTTTTCGTAACCCGTGGCAAAGACGATGTAGTCGACCACGAGCACCTCCGGTACCTCACCGGGTGCCGACTCCAGAGTTAAGCGATACCGGAGGCGGCCATTTTCTTTTATCTCCTCAATTTTTACTGCCTTTGCGCCGCCGTGTAACTGACCCGAGTCATAGCCTTTGCGAGCTTTTCCATAGCGGATTTTTCGGTTCTCATTCGGCAAAGAGTTGAAGTACTCGTCCCCGTTCTTCGCCTTTTGGCCGAGCCAGTGAACCTGGAAGGAGTTCTTCGATTGGTCCGGATTCAAAGTCTCGTTCAACCCCAAGATGCCTTCCACCGCGATTGCTCCACCGTCCCCGGCGCCGATCACCGCGAAAGTACTCCCCTTCGGATAGCGCGACATGGCCTTACCGGGCTTCGCGCGGCTGCCCGAGGCCTGAGGGTAAACCCAGCGGTACTCGGAGCCGAGGAGATCGTCGACAAACTGGATTCGCGGCACCAACCTCGAGCGCGATGTTGTCTGAGTTTTCCTGAAATCCGCCATCACCCGAGTGATGAGTTCCTTGGATGCAGAATCCGCGATCCTAGCGACCGGCTTCCCTAAGCCGGTTGCCGCGACGACGTAGTGAGCATAAATCGTATTGCCGTCCCCGAGTTTGATCGACGCGACCAAAGAAGACTCGCTGTCTTCCGCTCTGACGCTCGTCACTCGCGTCTTAAAGAAAACGTCCGCATTGGATTGCTCCAAAGCCAGGGTCGTCATGTAGCCGAAGGTTTCTGCAGGCACGTGAGCGGCACCCGCGAAGTTGAAGTCGTCGACCTGCACGGGACTCCCGACAAAAGTATTCCCTGAAGCCTCGCCCTCTTGGGTATTGACCTGAAAACCCGCCACTTGCCGGAATGCACCCGGATCATCCGACGCATCGACGACGCCGATTCGCGCATGGGGCGAGAGCGAGTGCAGAGTGGCCGCCAACATCGAAGAATGCGGACCACCCCCGATGAGGAGCACGTCGTAAACGACGGGTTTGTTCTTGGACCCCTGGAGAATCTTCGCTGCTTCCTGCTTTTTCTTCGTTCGGAAGGCCTGAAACCGGTTCTCCGCATAACTGCGCGCCTCTGCGGCGTACTTCTGCGCGATGGCGGCCGGAAGTCGCGTCCGCTCCTGGAAACCCGCGAAGAGACAACGAAGGGATTCTGCGGCCGAGCCTTGCGTCTGCGGAACCGCGAGCGGCGCGAATCCCAATCCGAAAGAAAGCGCGAGCACCGACCAGAACTTCAATCCGGGCGACGACAAGGCCTTCCTCTTTTTTGGCAGCTGAAGACGCAGGTTCATAGAAATGAGTGACTTCCCTCTCTCTTCATCGGTATTTCCCAAGCGTGACTTGATGCGCGATCAGACTTAGGGGGAGTCTCGCAAAGTCTTGATATTTTGGACGATTAGAGCAGCGACGAGGCCTTGACGGAAGACACTCAGCAAGGCTATATCCTTCGCTCTGTCCCATTTCGGTCTGTTGGCTCGTAGCTCAGTGGGAGAGCACTACCTTGACACGGTAGGGGTCCCCGGTTCAATCCCGGGCGAGCCAACCATTTTAAACATTCAAAGCAAAAAGAGCTGCCCGCAAGGGTGGCTCTTTTTGCTTTTTGTCTTCAACGATTGGATCGCCTGGGCAGTGAATCGGGGACAAGGAACTTCGAAAGAAGTTCCGGCCCCGCG
>JBEIOW010000372.1:0-3071 GCA_040377385.1 Bacteriovoracaceae bacterium
CGTCCTGCCGTCTTCGGCCGAGGAGCTGAAAGCGGCGGCAAACAAGAACTACGAAATCCTCACGGCCGACGCTGTCAGTGCGCGCTACTCGGCCGAGCTGAAGAGTTACGACACCAGCGGAATTAATGTTTCGGACTCGATCATGAGCACGCTGCGGACCTGCTTCAGTGAGGCCAAGAAGACCGTGGCCAACGAGAAGACTGGAACCAATAGCTTTATCGCGCGGGAGACGGTGCGGATTCAGGACCAAGAGTTGATGGCCAAAACCATCGCGGACGGTCTCATCAAGAAGTACGACAACGCATTCCGCGACATGGTCGTCTCGATGGGCATGAAATACACGCGCCCCGACATCGAAGGGGAGTGCATCAAGAACGCGACCCCCGCTAAACAAACTGCGTGTCTGGATAGTGCCCACTCGGAGTTTGATCACCTGCTGAAGGGCACTTCGCAGTCCTCGCTGATGAACGTGGCGCTCGCGATTTCCAAGCCCGAGCTCGCGCAGCGGTTCCCACAGTTGACGGTGAACTTCCAATGCGCGGGCCTAGAGGCCTGCGTGGCCGCACTCCAGAAGTCCGCCGGCGCTCGCAAGGAGCATGAGTCTAAGGGCAAGAAAGCGCGCGCGAACTTCATCGCCGCCCGTAACGGCGAGATGATGACGGCATTGACCACCACCGCTCAGAATTACTCGAGCGCGATGCAGGGGCTGACGGCCTTTTTGGGCAAGCTTCAAGGATCGCTGAGCCAGCTCGGCGGCGGTTCGATCGATATCGAGGTTTACGAGAAGTGCGCCGAGCCCGACTACGACCAGAGCCCGGATCTGGGTGAGCCGAGCCAAGAGCTGATGAAGGCCCCGACGGACTTCATGGAAGCGATCGGCTGCCGCACGGTACCGGCTTCGATCAAGTTTGACGGCAAGACGACGACGAGCGCTTTGGAGGCGCTCAAGCCCGCGTCCGAGAAAGCCTCGGCAGCGAAGGCATCGGCCACGAAGCTCCTGAGCCAGCTCGAATCGAAGATGTCCGAGTGCGTTCAAGAGGTGAAAGATAAGTTCAAGGAGATCGTCGACGGCTGGACGGGCGGATGCTGGGGAACCAAGGCCTGTCCGAAGGCCGGTGAGTCAGGCACTGATTCGGCTACCCAGAGCTGGAATCAGATTTTGAAGGCCCTGGGGCAGGACGTGAGCCTCGATACGGGCGCTGCGGTGACGATGGAAACGGGCGGAATCGCGGGAGCCTATTGTGTGGCGCCAAGCGAAGCGACGGGGCCCCACACTGCCTGTAAGTTCAATCCGAAGATGAGTCGATTCGACAATTTGCTGGAGCCGGAGAACGACCGCAACCGGTCGAATGCGATCGCACTCTTAAACGGCTGTACGAAGGAAAAGATTGAGGATCGGAACCACCAGTGCGCGATCGAGCTCGAAAAGAAACAGAAGCAGTGCGAGGACGCGAATAAAGCGCTGCTGGATGTGATCAAGGGCAACCAGGCTTCCTGCGGGAAGACCTTCGGTGAAGCCGCCGGCAAATCCAAGATCTTCAACGCGATCGATCTTGGGGGCGAGAAGCAAGAAGCCGAGGACGCGGAATAGACCTACCGCGTTTACCCGACTTCTTCATTGCGCCTACTGCGCCGCAGGTGCACGGAAAGAAGCCCGCTTGTGCTAGGCTGAGCCGAGCATGAACTCGCCGCGCCCATCGTTGTCTAAGCTTCCGTTCACTAAAATGCATGGCCTCGGAAACGACTTCATCGTGGTCGACGAGCTGGCCAAGGTTCAGGCGTTTGGGAGGCGGCCTCCGGTCACGGGCCAGCTCGCCCGGAAGATTTGCGACCGCCGCTTCGGCGTGGGGGCCGACCAGCTCCTCTGGCTTCACGCGGCGGAAAGCCCAGAGGCCGACGCCCGGATGGACATCTTCAATGCCGATGGCTCGATGGCGGAGATGTGCGGCAACGGGATTCGGGCTTGTGCGCTGTTCCTCCAGCGCCATGGGCCTTACCCGGGCCGAGCGCTCTACTCGATTGAGACGCTGGCGGGGTTGAAGGCGATTCAAATTGAAGGCAGCTCAATCACGGTCGATATGGGCGTGCCCGTGCTCAAGGCGGGCTTTGCGCGGGATCCACGCGCAAGCGCCGGAGACGAAATCGAAGTGGGGGGCGAGCGCCTCGTCGTTTACGACGTGGATACGGGTCCGCCGCACGCGGTCATCTTTGTGGAGGATCTTGATCGGTTAGACGCGGCGCGACTTGGGCCGCTTCTGGAGAACCATTTACGCTATCCGGGGAAGACCAATGTCGACTTCGTTCAGGTGCTGAGTCGGGAGCGGATTCGGGTCCGAATCTGGGAGCGAGGAGCGGGGCTGACGCTCGCTTGCGGGACGGGGGCGTGCGCGGCGGCGGCGGCAGTGATCGCGCTCGGCAAGACGCAATCAGAAGTGAAAGTGGAAATGCCCGGCGGCGTGCTCGGCGTTCAGTGGGCTGGGGTCGGGGAGTCGCTCTTCATGGAAGGGCCGGCCGAGGAGGTCTTCCGTGGGGAGTACCTCTGGGCGGGCGACTCGGGCTAATCGCCGATCAGGCTTCCATCAAGGGGTTGATGTAGAGCCGGAACGTCTTGTCGCGGTTTCTCCGAATGGCGAAGATCCCATTCTCTTTTTCCTCGACGAGGCGCTGGTAGAACTCTGGATCCAGCGTAGCGACGTCTTGAACGGTTCTTCCTTCGTACTTCCCGAAATCGATCACGACTTCGGTCTCTTGAATGACCCCGGTGACGGGACTGGGATTCGGGCAAATCGTCATGCTCATGTGTGTTTCGGTTACAGAACTGGACCTTTCCGGTTCGACCGCTCCTTCCTTCATTTTAGGGAATCTTGGGCGGCGGGGCAATGGAACGCATGCGGCCATGATTTTTCCGCCAGAATTCTGACAAATGGGGACCCCTGAGCGGGCGGTTTTCGTGTACCTTCCTTACATCTATGTGCGGCGTCGTAGGGATTATCGGCACCCCTGAGGCCTCCAAAGAAGCCTTCCTTGGGCTGACGGTCCTGCAACACCGTGGGCAGGACGCGGCCGGCATC
>JBEIOW010000080.1:0-7548 GCA_040377385.1 Bacteriovoracaceae bacterium
GTTGAGCTTGGACCACTCCTCGTACCGATCTGAGAAAAGGAACTGCACTTTCTGGATCGTCGCCACCATCTCGTCGCGCAGAGCATGCAGATCAGGTTGCGGATTAAGCTGCGAACGAAGCTCGGCGATCAACGCGGTTCGAGCGCGCTCAAAGATCGCGCGAATCTGCGCCTTGGTAACGATATTCGCAAGGTAGGTAAACACCTTAGCTTCGGCGATCTTGGCGTAACACAGTGGCATCCCCGCCCCACTCGGATCATGAATGCGATCGAGTTGCGCGAGCCTGCGCGCGGCCGCGGGCGCATGACCCATCTGCCGGAAGGTTTCGATCACCTCTGGCAGCGGAACGGCTCCGCAGCCGCCCTGCGCGACGGGCCGCTCGGCGAGCGCAAGCGCCTGATCGCGCAAAGCATTGCGAATCGCCGCGACATCGCGCTGCCGAGCACGAGGCGAATTGCGATCGGAGACGCAGAGCTCGTTCCACGGATTCGAGCAAAAGAGTGAATCAGCTGCCGCGTAAGCGGAACCACTCGTCAGCGAACCGGATCCCGATGCCGTACCCGGCCGGGAAGCCGTCGGCGAGATCGATGCGGCGTATGCGCCCAACCCCCCTCCCGCGACGATCATGAAAAATGCGAGAAAAGAGCCCCTCATCCTGAGAAGTTTCATTCGGCTTCCTGCCCTCACTGATCTCTTATTCTAATGGGCACCGATCAACAGATGTTGAAGAATAATTCTCGCTGTCATGCTAATGACGGGGCGAAATGATCGACCAAAACGAGCATCTCTTTCAGGCGCTGGTTCGGATCCAGGCCAGTTGGCGCCTCGGGAACGCGGAAATGGCGGCCCTTTGTCACGTGGAAGAATCCGCCTATTTGGGTTGGTTAGCCCGCGCCTCGACCCCACCTCCGGAGTCTATTCCTTCCGGGACGCAATGCGCCTCAGCGCTGGTTTCCATCGCTCGACGGCTCGCGGAGAAATTCTCCAGCGTCGAAGCGCAGGTCGAATGGCTCACGACTCCTCACACCCACTTCGATCAAAACAAGCCCTTGGACGTCGCGCTGAGCTCACCCGAAAACCTCCAGTGGCTCGCCTACTACCTCGAATCCGTGGGCCGCTTCGAAGGCGCCACGCCCTAGTCGACCAGACCCCCTCCCTCTGAGCTTTATTGCGCAAAGCGTTAATTTCGGGTATAAACTCCTGTCCACGGCCGCAGGCCCGGCTGCGGTCTCATCTGCCGTTCCAAACCGCGGCTCGGAAAAGAGACTATCTTGAAGCATTCCAAATACTTAAGAATCTCCTCAGTCCTCCTCGCGGCCCTCGTCAGCGCCGCCGCCTCCTCCTCTGAACTCCTCTCCATCTATGGAGAAGACTCCCGAAAGGACCTCTTCGAGATTCGGGATCAGAAGACCCTCGGCTGGGCCGCCTCCACTGCCGCCGTGATCGATCGCGGCGATCTCACCTCACGCCCTGATGGCCGGATTCAGCTGAGTCGTACCGAAACCTATCGCGACGCCTACGACCTTTGCGAAGGCGAGCGCTTCGCCGAGCAACCCAGCGTCTCCACCTGCTCCAGCGCGCTGGTCGCTCCAAACCTGATGCTGACGGCCAAGCACTGCCTCCCACGCTTGGATCCGTGCGCGAAGATGCACTTCGTTTTTGACTACGCGATTCGCCAGCAGGGCCAAGATCCGCTCGTGGTCTCGCCAGAGCAAGTTTTCCGGTGCGCCGAAATCGTGCTGACTCATTCAGGCACGGGCAGCGACCGTTCCGAATACGCACTGATCCGCCTGGATCGTCCGGTTGAGGGACGCACGCCGCTCCGCCTTCGCACCGAAGGACGCCCCGCCACGGGAGACCGTCTCGTCTCGATCGGCAATCCCGTCGGCTTACCCACCAAGGTCGCGACCGGCCAAGTCCTCAATGCCGGCGTGAGTGCGACCTTCCTCGCTTCGATCGATACCTTCATCGGGAACTCGGGCGGCCCCCTCATCGGCGCCGACAGCGGCCTGATCGAAGGCGTGCTGACGCTCGGGATGTCCGACCATGAGCGAGATCCTTCGCGTGGTTGCAACGTGGAAGCCCGCTATGCAGACATCGGTGTCGCCGGCGAAGTCGCGACGCTCGCTTCGTTCATCGCTGCAGGGATTTCAGCGCACTTACCTGCGGTCACCGATCCCGCCGCTCCCCCCGTCGTCGTGCCTCCTCCCTCTTCCTCCGCCTGTCAGCTGCGTTCAATCACCTATCGCGTCGATGGCGTAAAATCCGCCGCCCTTCTCGCTCGTGATGCAGAAGCGTTGCCGGCAAGTCTCCGCTCGATTTCTCCAAGCGTCCGCGCGCGCCTCGGCGAAGTCGTCCGCAAACGGTGGTCCGGTGAACCCTACCTCAGCGCGCGCCTGGTGCGTGTCGCGGCCCAGGCTTTCACCGCGCCGTCGTCCGATCCACTTTGCGCGTCCACGACCCGTTCACGCGGCCGCCCGCTAGAATTGCAGGTCCGGAGCGGTGCAGGTATAACGACCCTCAACGGTAAGGATCGACAGGGCCGCCCGATCGCGGGTTACCGAATGATTCAAGCCGGTCGGTTGCCGATCGAAGAGTTTTACCTCACAGAAATCGTCTCTTTATCCGCCGCCCCCTGAGCAGCGGCCTGATGTAAGCCCCGAAGAAAGCCCCGAAGAAAGCCAAGGACGCGCGGAATGTGGAAAGTCGAAGAGCTGTTCTTCAGCGGGGATGCGTTCTTTGAGAACGTGCTCGCCGAAATCCAGCAAGCTCGCCGCACCGTCAAAGTCGAAGTCTACATGTACGAGCCGGGGGAACTAGCAGACCGTTTCACCGAAGCGCTCTGCGCTTCCGCTCATCGCGGTGTCCAGACGGAGCTGATCGTCGACGGCGTGGGATCTCCCCAATTCAGCCGCGTTTACGGCGACCGGCTGCTTGCCGCCGGGGTCCAATGCCGGATCTATCATCCCCTGCCCTGGGATCCCTGGGCTGGACGAGCGCTTCAACGCCCCTGGGTCGTACGAACGCTCTACCTCATTTCGAGACTCAATCGCCGCAATCACCGCAAACTCTTCCTGATCGATCGCAAGATCGCGTTCGTCGGAAGCCAAAATATCTCGGACTGGCACCTAGAAAGCGTGAAGGGTCGCGCGGCTTGGCGGGATACGGGCGTGCGCATCGAGGGCCGCCCGATGGTCTGGTTGATCGCGGCATTTCAGATCGTCTGGGATGGGTTTTCACGCAGTAAACGGTGGCGCGGACTTGTCCGCCTTGGACGCAAGAACTCGCGCAAAGGTCATTCGTCGGTCGAAGTCAACCAACCTTGGCCACGCCGGAAGAAGAACGTCCGCAGACTCACCCACCACATTCGTCACGCCCGAGCGCGCGCCTGGATCACGACTCCCTACTTCGCGCCTTCACGCGATCTCATTCGTGCACTGATTTTCGCCGCAGGGCGGGGAATCGACGTGGCCTTACTTTTACCCGCACATTCTGACGTCGTTTTCATGCCTTGGGTTGCTCGCGAGTTCTACGTGAAGCTGCTCAAGAAAGGCGTCCGGATTTTCGAGTACCAACCTTCTGTGCTCCACGCCAAAACTGTCTTGATCGACGACTGGGCTCGCGTGGGATCGTCCAATCTGAATCATCGGTCCTGGATTCACGACCTCGAGCTCAACGTCATTTTGGAGAAGAAGCTCTCCCTTGATCAACTCGAGGCGAGCTTCAAAATGGATCTGGCCGTCTCCCAGGAACTTACCCTGGGAACCTTGCGCGACGCTCCTTTCTTGGCGCGAATAGCGGGAAGAATCTTCTTTCTTTTCAGATACTTCCTTTAATATTGACACGTTGCACAAAATAGCGGAAGACCACCCCTGTGGAGGTCTCAGTGATCCGCTCTTTCTTCATCCCCATCACTTTGGCTTGGATCTGCGCCGCCACTGCGTCCGCACGCGCCGAGACACCCAACGGGCCCGAGCTGGTGGTGAAGCCGATCTCCTATACGAGCGTCGCCGATGGCGACTGGTGTGGAGAGATCAACAGCGTCGTGCGGTTTCAGATCGAGGCCCTGCCTCGGCCGGCCCGCGGCCAGAAGTGGCTCGACGTCCCCGCAACGCGCGTGAAGCTGCAAACTCTCCTCAACACCGTCTATGGCCACTCGAGCGACGTCACCTACCGCACCAGCGCTCAAGGCAAGTCCGCCTTCGAAAAACTCATCGCCGATCTCGACCCGACTTTCAGCGCCCGGGGCGAGTTGACTCTCGGTTCCTGCCAACCGAATGAAATCCTCGCAGACCTCCGCGTCCAGCTGGAGCAAGGACGGGCGGCAAAGTCGCTCACCTGGATGGAAGGGTACTTCACCCTGGAAGCGCAGGCCCGTAGCCGAGTCCCCTACCGTCACCATATTGTGATCGATCCGCAGGAAAGCGCGCTCACTGTCTTCCTCATCTGGTGATCCCTTTGTTACAATCAACCCATGAAACCTTGGGTCACCTCCTACGCTGAAGGCGTGCGCGCCGAAATCGACGCGCCGATCTCGAAGAATCTGCCCGAACTTTTCTCCGACGCCTCCCGGCGCTTTACGGGACGAACCGCCTTTACGACGGTGCTACCCAACGGGATGAGTGGCACCCTCACTTTTGATCAGGTTCATCAATGGAGTGATGCCTTCGCCGTCTACCTCCGCGAGATCGCCGGCATCAAAAGCGGCGATCGCGTCGCCATCCAGCTTCCCAACTGCCTGAGTTACCCCATCGCCGCGATCGGCATCCTCAAGGCGGGCGCCATCATCGTCAATACGAACCCGCTCTACACGCCGTCCGAAATGGCCCACCAGTACAAAGACTCCGGCGCCAAGGCGATCGTGATCCTGGATCTTTTCGCCGACAAGCTCGAACCCATCCTGAAAGAAACAGCGATTCAGACCGTGATCCGCGCGCGCATCGCTGAATACTTCCCCTGGCTGCAGCGACAACTCGTCGGCGCCGTACAAAAATACAAAGACAAATCGATCCCGCGAATCAGCTACCCTTGCGTCGAATTCCAACAGGCCCTCATGCAGGGCGAGGCGCACCTCCAGGGGCGCTCCCTTTCTGCCCAAAAGTACTGGCAAGATCTCACGCTCGATTCCATCGCGGCCCTGCAGTACACCGGAGGCACGACTGGCGTCAGCAAGGGAGCGGTCCTATCGCACGGCTGCTTCATCACGAATCTCATGCAGGTCATCGAGTTTGCCGGAAGGAATCTCCGACCCGGAGGTGAGACCATCCTCACGGCGCTGCCGCTCTACCATATCTTCGCTTTCACCGTGAATTTCCTCGTTTTGTATCACTCCGGCGCTCACAACGTTCTCATTCCTAACCCAAGACCACTCACTAACCTGCGCAAGGCCTTCGAAAAATATCCGGTGAGCTGGCTCACGGGCGTCAACACGCTTTTCAACGGCCTCTGCAACGAAGAGTGGTTCCGCGCTCACCCTCCCGCGCATCTCCGCACCGCAGTCGCCGGCGGTATGGCACTCCAGTCGGCGGTCGCAGAGCGCTGGGAAAAGGTCGCGCACTGCCCCGTCGTCGAAGGCTACGGGCTCACGGAGTCCTCTCCGGTCCTCTGTTTCAATCCGATCGGCGGGCGAGTGAAGAAGGAAACCATCGGCGTGCCGGTACCCTCGACCGACATCAAATGCGTGGACGATAACGGCAAGGAAGTCCCGATCGGCGAACGCGGCGAGCTCATCGCGCGCGGCCCGCAGATCATGAAGAGCTACTGGCAGCGCCCCGACGAAACCGCCAAGACGATCAAAGACGGCTGGCTGTACACCGGCGACATCGCTACGGTCGATGCGGATGGTTACTTCAAGATCGTCGACCGCAAGAAGGACATGATCCTCGTCAGCGGATTCAATGTTTTCCCGAATGAAGTAGAAGACGCGATCGCCCAACATCCCGGCGTGCTCGAGGTGGCGGTGATCGGCATCCCGGACGGCGAGAGCGGCGAAGCGGTGAAAGCGTTCATCCACCCCAAGGATCCGAATCTCACGGTCGAGCAAGTTCGTGCGCATTGCCGACAAACGCTGACCGGCTACAAGATTCCGAAACACGTGGAGTTCAGGACCGATCTTCCCAAGACCCCGATCGGAAAAATCTTGCGCAAAGAACTCCGCGCCGGGAAGTAAGCCAGCACGCTCAACGGCCGGTCATTTCACCCGCCCCGCATCGAATCCGTCCATTTTTGCCCCGGCACCGCGTTTGCTTTGCTCTCCTGACAAGGAGACTCAAAATGAACACCCAGCACGCTCTTAAGGACCACAAAAAAGAAGAAATCAAATCGTCGATGGACAAGGCGGCCCAAAAGGTCGAATCCGTCGTGAAAAACGGCGCCTCCAAAATCGATGAAAAAATGGATGGCAAGATGAGCGATGCTCTCGAATCGCCCGTCGAAACTATCCGGTCGTTCGCCTCCGACTTCACCGAGAAAGCCAAAGATACCGTCGGGTCTGCCATCGATACCCTTCGCGATGGCGAATGGATGAAAGACGTGAGCGCACGCGCTCAAGACGTCGACGCTTCCGTGCGCGGATTCATCCGCAAACGGCCCGGAACCTCGCTTGCGATCGCGGCCGGACTGGGTTTCCTCGTGGCAAAGCTCGTGACGAGCCAAACGAGTTCCGATCCGCAAAACCGCAAGTCCGTCTAAGCGACTCTTCCCGGAGAACCCCGTGAGCGAAAATCATCCCGCACTTCACGCCTTGGATCGCGCACTCCGGCACCTTCGTTCCTCCGGCCAGAAATGGCTGGGGGAGACGCAAGGATACCTGGCCAACAAAGCGGCCGAAGACCCTTATGCGGTCGTACGGCTCGGGCTTCTCCTCGGCGCCGGTGCAAGTACTCTCACCGCTTCACATCTAAAAACGGCCGGAAAAAAAGCCATTGAGCTCGTCTTGATGGAGAGCCTTCCGGTGCTCGTCACCGGTCAGCCAGCCAAGCCCTCGGCTCAGGAATCGCTCTCGTCATGATCTCCGCGAAGAACGACCTCGAGGAATTCCTCCGGATCGCTTCTCAGAGTTGGGAATCGACCGTAGAGGAGGCCGAGGCAGGAGTTTCCGCAACGGTCAGCGGGTGGCTCAAGAAGATGTCAGCCATTCTTGTGGCCGGCCTCTTCGCCTTTTCGGGTCTCCTCATCTTGCTTGCTCTGGGTTGGGTAGCGGCTTTTGAAGCGCTCTGGTCGATGCCCCCCCGACAGTCTCTCCTTTGTTTTGGAGCAACGTTTTTGATCCTCGGAGCCGGCGCGGCCTTTCTCATTCACAAGCGGAAAAAATGAGCGCGCAATCACTCCTCAGGACGATTCCGGCGCAACCACTCCAGAGGGCCAATCGCTCGAAAGACACCCGCACCCTCCGGCAGTCCGCCGAAGACATCTGCGTCGGAAACCTTGCCCTGCACCCAAAGCACGCGAGAAACCATGGTTCGCAGGAGTTCTTCGAGCGCTTCCTGGACCTGCGCGCCCTCCAGAATTCCCAGAGCGCGCGCGACGGCCTCCAGCGTGCACACAAAC
>JBEIOW010000236.1:0-4335 GCA_040377385.1 Bacteriovoracaceae bacterium
AGGGACTTTCGCACGAAGTCGAAGCGTTGATCGAATGGGTCACAAAAAGCGGCCCCGCAACGGCGCGGATCGATTCTTTTGACATTGAGACGCGGGATTCGAATCCCGAGCTGCCGCCGTTTCGGCAGCAGCGCTAATCAGATCAGCGCAGATTATCGCGGAACTCTTTGCCCGGCTTGAAGCGCGGCATGTTCATCGCGGGAATACGGATTTCAAGGCCCGTTTGCGGATTGCGTCCCATGCGAGCTTTGCGTTTGGAGCGCGTGAAGGTTCCGAATCCAACGAGGGTGACATCCTCGCCCTTCTTCACCTGTTTCTTGATCAGGTCGAAGGCCGTGTTCAGCACTTCTTCGACTGCTGTTTTGGTGAGCCCGGCATTTTGAGCGATCGCATCCACCAGTTCCGCTTTATTCATCCGCTGCGATTCCTCCGAGGTGGCTGGGTTTAATGGTCTAGGTACCTCGAAGTCAAGTGTTGCGCGCGAAGAAGTTGTGGCACTCTGAAATCTCATGGAAAACTCGGTCGCTTCCGTCATCGCCTACCGCATCAAGGCCTATCATTTCGCCGACAAGCTCAAGTTGAAGGACGTGCGCGAGTGGCTCGGGCGTCCGACCCGCGAGTTCTCGAACTTCGAAATGGTGATTGAATACGGCGCAGATTCTTTCGCATTTTTCTACGGTTATGGGTCGGTGGTGTTCTTCAACGTGCCTGAAGAGCTTCAAACCAAGGAACTCGAGACGCTCAAGCCCTTTCGTGCGGTGCCCGAGGGCTTGACGCCGCCGAGTGACCCGATGAGCGATACCTTTTCCCTGGAGGTGCAGCCGGGGGGAACGGAGGCCGATCACCGAGTTTTCTTTGATCGTCTCGTGGTGCAGGAGCTGAGCTTTGAGAAGATCAAGATCGCTTGCATGCTCGTGGGCGAAAGTTCCGCGCTCGAGTACTACGAGATTCTCGTGGATGGTCATTTGGACCGCGCGACGGTGGTCCCGAAGAAGCTAGAACGCGACGGTCGGTTTCTCCGCAACTCGCAGGATCTGCTCCAGTTCATCGGCCTTTGCATGAACACCAAGCAGGAGATCATCGCCAACCTCTACATCGTGGATTCCCCCGAGGAGACTTGGGAGAGTCCGGTGCTCGACAAGCTCTTCCGCGAGCTCAATACGATGCTCGAGATCGATACGCGCTACCGTGCGCTTGAGTACAAAATCCGCGTCGTGCAGGAGAGCGTGGAGATCATCGTGGACCTGGCGAAGAACCGTCAGTCGACCCGTCTGGAGCTTGCGATCATCTTCCTCATCGCTTTTGAGATCGTTTTATCGCTCGTTCGCGCCCACTGACCGCAGGGGACGCCCTTGTTTTGCACTAACGCGCTGCATTTTCTAAAAAATCTTGCAAATGCAGGGGCTTGTCTTTAGCGTGAAGAGATATGACGAAAGCGGATCTGATTAATGTGATCGCTGAAAAGGCGCACCTCCAGCACAAGCAAGCTGAGTTGGTCGTCAACATGGTGTTCGACATGATGTCGGATGCATTGAAGAAAGACGATCGCATCGAGATTCGCGGTTTTGGATCTTTCGTCAACCGCAGCTACGGCAGCTACCAGGGCCGCAACCCGAAGACCGGCCAGGTCGTTCAGGTTCCCCCCAAGCGCGTTCCGTTCTTCAAAGTGGGCAAAGAACTCAAAGAGATGGTCGACCATCCTGAGCGCTACCCTGGCCTGCCTGATACGATGAAAAAGGCCTGAGTTCGGTTTCTCTTCTTAGCTCGCCGCGAAGAAGAGCCAACCCGCGACTCCAATACCCATCAGGATTCGGTAGACCGCAAAGCCGCCCACCGTCTTGGTGATGAGCGAGTTCGTGATGGCGTTCAGGATCATCAGTGACACCGCAAAGTTCGCTACGATGGCCAGAGCGAAGGTGAGCCAGTTCACTCCTTCCACCGGAAAGTTCGCCGCGAAGTCCACCGACCGGATCGCGGGAATGCCAATGAGCCCCAGTTGCGGGAGAAGACCGTAAAGGGCGAACTTCCAGATGGCGTTGAGGCGATAATTCTTTAAGTAGCCAAAGATCAGGAAGGCCGTGATCCAGCCCACGCCAGGCAAGACACTCGTGGCCGCGAGCAGGCCGATCAGAAAAGCGTCAAGCAGGTTCCAGTCCCAGTAATTTTTGTGCCGCCGTCCCCATCGTTCGGATCCGAAGAGCGCAAGGCCCGCGATCGCCAGCCCCAGCGCTGCGGCTAGGGGCGAGGTCAGCGATTCTTGCGGCCAAATTCGCAAGGCAAAGATCGCGGCCAAAGTTGGGGCCCAGCTCACCGCCACGAAGAGCGGAATTCGCTCATCCAAAGTTTTGGGTGCTTTTCGGGCGAAAACGACCCCAATCAAGCTCGACAGCATGCTCGCCCAGTCGTGTCGAAAATGAATGAGCAGCGCAATGAAGCCCGAAAAGGCGAACATGCCCTGAACCAAAGGCTCCGGCTGCGTAAAGCCGGTCAGCGTCTGCAGCAGCTGCACGTGCGCCTCCGTGCTCAACGGCAAGAAGGGGGTAGCTGCGGAAACGACGGCGTAGATCAGGCTCTCAAAGAGGGTCATCTTCTATCGATCATAACTGAGCGCCGCGCAGGCGCCAGCGGGAACCTCAAGATCGAAGAGCCACAACCCAGAGTGGAGATCAGTGTGCGAACCAAGAGAGCACGATCCAGCACGGCTGGCCGGGATACGTCGGACGGCAGTAGAAGAGCGCGTTCTGCTCGGCTTGTGCTTGCGACCAAATGCTATCGCCAACGCCGACGCCGTTGCCGCCCTGGGCGATCGCGATGAAGCGAGGTCCGATGAAGCGGTATTGCACGCGGCAGGTCGCGGCACGGCAATAGGTCAAGGCATTGTAATCTGCCCAAGTCGGGCTCAGCGCAGTCGCGCCGCCGACATGCCCGTAGGCGTCGAATGCGACGGAAGAGTAAACTTGCGCGGAAGCCGCGCCAGAAATCGAAAGACCGAGGGTGGCCATCAGGCCGAGGATGAGAGTTTTCATGGCGCCGAACATCATAGAGCGCGCGGGTTTTTGCAAGTGGATTGGGTGAGGGCCCGGTGGGTGATTTGCCCCGCGTGAAGGGCTCTCACTAAATTTTGGAGGTGCCCCCTCACGGCCGCGCTCGTGCGCGTCCTCCGGGGTGGCGCTTCGTCGCGGTCGCACCTCAGAATCGTCACCTCCAATAAAAAAAGCCGCCCGCAGGGGCAGCTTTTTTTATTGGAGGTGACGATCGGATTCGAACCGATGAAAAACGGTTTTGCAAACCGTCCCTTTAGACCACTCAGGCACGTCACCCCGTGCGTGGAATCGAGCGTTAAGAAGTAGCAAGCGGCACGAAGCGTTGTCAATCGAGGGTTGCGGGCTATACTCGGGATATGGCGGATAGCAGCGATTTTCCGACGGGCCCGGATTCCATTTTGGTTTCCCAAGAGCGGTGGGAGCGTTTGGGGGATTGGATCGCGCTGAACGAGGAGAGTGTTCCGCAAGAGCTTCGTCAGGGTTTCCGCCGTATGGCGACTTTTGGGCTGGATGAGCTTCGGGCCTCGTTTGAGGCTCAGTGCACGGCATTGGCGGCGACTTCCCGGGTCCAAGCGCAGACCTCCTGGGTTAACGAACTCGGAATCGAGCTCCCTTGGGGAATGCGCAATGGCCTGCATGCGTTCCTGCTCCATGGTTTGAGGAACGCTTTTTCGCACGGTTTGCCCGAAGGCAAGAAAGCGCTGAAACTGGAATTTTCGGCAACCCGCTGGGGGGGCTTTGCGCGGCTCGAGCTCCGCGACCATGGCCGCGGCATCGACTATGCTGCGATCGAAAGTGCGGCGATCCGAGTGGGTCTTTTGCCTGAGTCCGCGCGCGGATCGCTCCGGCCTGAGCAGCTCACTGAACTTTTACTGAGTCAGGGATTTTCCTCGCACTCCCAGGCCAAGAATCTCGCGGGGCGAGGTATCGGGCTTGCGTCCATTCGCTCGTCTTGGTCGGCCGAGACGCAGCTCTTTCTCATTCCGGCGGAAGGATCGGGAACGATCTTGCGGCTTGAACTTCCGATCGAGTCCTTCGGTGCCTGGGTCACGCCGGCAGCGAGCGGCGCGCTCACCGTCTACAGGGTCGCGCCGGAAGGCGAGGGAGAGTTCCGTGTTTTTCGCCGTCTCGAAGAATCGTTCCGAGCCTCGGCTTCGACGGAGCTTGCGACTTGGCTCAAGGCTAATCCCGTTGCGTTTGGATCCATCGCGGGCGGACGTTTGGGCGTCCTGAGTTGGGGCTAGACGAGAGCCGTTAGACTCCCCGAGTTTTCGAGCCCCAGATGAGTTTG
>JBEIOW010000124.1:0-6269 GCA_040377385.1 Bacteriovoracaceae bacterium
ATGCCGGCGGCAAATTCAACGAAGAGGGCGGAGCGTACAAGGTCTCTGGCGGATTACACGGAGTGGGCGCTTCCGTCGTCAACGCCCTTTCGGAAATCTGTCACGTCGAGGTCCGCCAAAACGGGAAGGTTTACAAACAAAGCTACCGCCGCGGAACGCCGATCGAGCCGCTCAAGGAAATTGGAGTCACCGACAAACGCGGAACGACAACCACCTTTAAGCCGGATCCAGAGATTTTTTCGGTGATTGAATTCAACACCGACACCCTTGCCTCCCGAATTCGCGAGCTCGCATTCTTGAATAGCGGACTCAATATCGTACTGATTGATGAGCGCGTCGAACCTGTGAAGACACAGGATTTCCATTACGAAGGCGGCATCATTGAGTTCGTAAAGTACATCAACAAATCAAAGCAGCGCCTACACGAAGATGTGATCTACCTCTCTGCGCAAAAACCAGGCGTTGGTGAAGTAGAAGTCGCTTTGCAGTGGAACGACTCCTATCAAGAGACGACCTCGTCGTACGTGAACAACATCAATACGATTGAAGGTGGAACGCACGTCTCCGGATTCCGGAACGCGCTCACTCGCGCGGTGAACAAATACATCAACGAGTCCGGACTCGGAAAAAACATGAAAGAGTCGCTTACCGGCGAGGACATTCGTGAAGGCTTGGCGTGCGTCGTAAGCACGAAGGTTCCCGAGCCGCAGTTCGAGGGACAGACGAAATCTAAGCTCGGAAACAGTGAAATCGAAGGTCTTGTGAACGGGATCGTTTACGAGAAGCTGACCGAGTTTTTTGAACAAAACCCCTCAGTAGCAAAAAAGATTCTCCAAAAGGCGATCGACTCAGCGGCCGCGCGGATCGCCGCGCGTAAAGCGCGCGAGCTCACCCGAAGGAAGTCGGCGCTTGATCTTGGCGGGCTTCCCGGAAAGATGGCTGACTGCCAGGAAAAAGATCCCGCACTTTGTGAGATCTACTTGGTCGAGGGAGACAGCGCCGGCGGATCCGCCAAGCAAGGGCGCTCTCGTCGAAACCAAGCGATTCTCCCGTTGAAGGGAAAAATCCTCAACGTCGAGAAGGCACGCTTCGACAAAATGCTGTCCTTCGAAGAGATCAAAGTCCTGATCACCGCACTGGGCGCGGGAATTGGTAAGGATGATTTCGATATCGCAAAAATCCGGTACCACAAGATCGTGATCATGACCGACGCCGACGTAGACGGGTCGCACATTCGCACGCTTCTCCTTACCTTCTTTTACCGGATGATGCCGGAGGTGGTGAGCAAGGGGTATCTCTACATCGCGCAGCCGCCGCTCTATAAGGTGAAGAAAGATAAAAAAGAGCGCTACCTTAAGAACGAACACGAACTCGCCGAATACCTCCTGACCTCTGGCCTAGATGGGGTTCAAGTCAGCACGGCCACAGGCCAAATTCCCGCAAGTCAGGCGATCGCGGGACTGAAGGCGGCCGCACGGTTCAGTAAGTCGATCGATCGGCACGCTAAACGAATGCATCCCCAAGTTCTCCGCGCACTTGTCCACTCCGGTGTGACGGCAAAAACCTGCGAGTCAGAGCAGGAGCTCAACGAAAAACTAAAAGAAGTCGCGCGCCGGTGTCAGGAGAAGGACGTCTACTTCGAGTACACGCTGGCTAAGGACGCCGAACACAATGCCTGGTTCGCAAGCACGCAAAGCATGGTGCATGGATCCAAGCGCATCACCTTGGTGAACGTTGCGCTTCTGAGCTCGCCCGAATGGGATGAACTGATCAAGCACTACCAATCCATGCTGGCGATGGGTCAGGGCCCCTTTCGTGTCGTGGACGGCAAAAGCGAAGATTCTGCGCAAGACGGTGAGGCCCTCGCAGAAAACCTCACTGCACGGGCGAAGGAAGGCATGGGCATTCAGCGGTACAAAGGTCTGGGTGAGATGAACCCAGAGCAGCTATGGGAAACGACAATGGATCCCGCGCGCCGAACCCTATTAAAGGTTTCGGTTGAGGACGCGGTCGAGGCCGATTCGATCTTCTCTGTTTTGATGGGCGATCAGGTCGAGCCACGGAGGCAGTTCATCGAAGAAAACGCCCTCCGCGTCAGGAACCTCGACGTATGACGACGTACTCTCAAATTCTCGGCGTGGGCTCTTATGTTCCTCCGCGGGTCTGGAAAAACGCCGATCTCACCGCGATTATGGACACCGCGGATGATTGGATCGTCCAGCGCACAGGAATTCAACAACGCCACTGGGTTGAGGCGGGAAGCGCAACAACCACTTCCGATCTTGCTCTTGAAGCAGCAAATCGCGCGCTTGCGTCTTCAGGTGTGAGAAAAGAAGAACTGGACCTCATCGTTTTCGCGACGCTGAGTCCGGACCACGAATTTCCAGGAACCGGTTGTTTCTTACAAGCAAAGCTCGGCGTGCCAGGGATCGCAGTTCTCGACATCCGCCAGCAATGCACCGGCTTCCTTTACGGCATGTCGGTTGCCGACCAGTACATCCGTACGGGTTCCGCGAAGCGAGTTCTCGTTGTGGGCGCAGAGATCCACTCCAAAGGGATGGATCGGACGACGCGTGGTCGCGATGTCGCCGTTCTCTTTGGAGACGGAGCGGGGGCGGTCGTGATGGGTCCGACGACGGATACCGATGGATCCAGAGTTCTCTCTACGCATCTGTACGCGGACGGTACTTTCGCAAAAGAGCTTTGGATCGAAGCGCCCGGCATGGCCTATCCCGACGGGAGGGTCACTAAAGAACAGTTAGACGCACTTGAGCATTTCCCAAAAATGAACGGAAAATCCGTTTTCCTTCACGCGTGTAAGAGAATGCCAGAGGCGATCATGGCCGCGCTTTCTGCGAATGGAAAAAAAATCGAGGAAGTTGACCTCTTTTTGTTCCATCAAGCCAACCTTCGCATCAACGAGATGGTGGGTAAGCAGCTCGGTATTCCCGAAGAGAAAGTCTTCAACACGATTCAGCGTTTTGGGAACACGACGGCGGCGACCATCCCGCTGGGCATGGATGAGGCCGTGAAGGCCGGAAAACTTAAAAAAGGGATGCTGGTTGCGTCCGCCGCCTTCGGCAGCGGGTTTACCTGGGCATCTGCTCTGTATCGCTGGTGATTGAAAGAGAAATGACGGACCTATGAGCGAGAACCAGACCCCACCCGCAGTCCAAGGCAACGACACGATCATTACGGTCAACATCGAAGACGAAATGAGGGGCGCCTACCTCGATTACGCGATGAGCGTGATCGTTGGTCGCGCGCTTCCGGATGTCCGCGATGGACTGAAACCAGTTCATCGCCGCGTTCTGTATGCGATGTACGATATGGGCAACAATTTCAATAAGCCCTACAAAAAATCCGCGCGCGTGGTCGGTGATGTGATCGGTAAGTATCACCCGCACGGCGATGTCCCGGTTTACGAAACGATCGTTCGCCTCGCACAAGACTTTTCCATGCGATATCCGCTGGTGGATGGGCAGGGAAACTTCGGATCCATTGACGGCGACTCACCGGCAGCCATGCGTTACACCGAAATCCGCATGCAGAAGGTCACCGAGGAGATCCTCGCGGACCTTGAAAAAGAGACGGTCGATTTTGGACCCAACTACGACGATAGCTTGAAGGAACCCCTCGTTCTGCCGACGAGGATTCCGAATCTTCTGGTGAATGGCTCGTCCGGGATTGCCGTTGGGATGGCGACGAACATCCCGCCGCACAACTTGACGGAAGTGTTGGATGCAGCGGCCGCCCTCGTTGAAAAGCCTTCACTAACGACGGACGACCTTCTCCAGTTCGTGAAAGGCCCCGACTTTCCGACCGGTGGCTTTCTCTTTGGTGGGAATATCCGCGAGGCCTACCGTACCGGCCGCGGGTCGATCACGATTCGTGGAAAAACGGAGATTGAGCCGTTCAAGGGCGACCGCGAGCGGATCATCATCACCGAACTTCCGTATCAGGTGAACAAAGCTAAGCTGATCGAAAAAATCGCGGACCTCGTACGCGACAAGAAGATCGAAGGCATCTCCGATCTGCGCGACGAATCCGATCGTTCCGGCATGAGGATCGTGATCGAGCTCAAGAAGGGCGAGAACTCCAACGTCCTTTTAAACCAGCTCTATAAGCTCACCCAGCTACAAGAGAACTTCGGCATCAATATGCTCGCGATTCATCACGGGCAGCCTAAGGTCTTTAACTTGCGCGACATGCTTTGGGCCTTCATCGAGCACCGGAAGGACGTCGTCGTTCGACGGACCCAGTTCGAGCTCCGTAAGGCCGAAGCCAGGGCCCATATCTTAGAGGGCCTGAAGCGCGCGGTGGAGAACATCGACGAAATCATCGCCCTGATTAAGGCCGCGCGAGGCCCGGACGAGGCGCGCACGCAGTTGATTTCTCGTTTCAGTTTCTCAGAACTCCAAGCACAAGCGATCCTCGAGATGCGTCTCCAGCGCCTTACCGGCCTAGAGCGCGATAAAATTATCGAGGAGTACAAGCAGGTGATGGCTCTCATCGAGGAGCTGAAGACCCTGCTCGCTAGCGAAAAGCTGATCTTTGAACTCATCAAAACGGAGTTCTTGGATATTCGGAAGATGTTTGGCGACGCACGCCGGACGGAGATCGTCCACGGACTTTCGAGTGAGTTTGAAGACGAAGACCTGATCGCAGACGAAGAGACGCTCGTTTCGATCACGCACTCTGGATACATTAAGCGTACGGACCCTAGCCAGTTCCGGAGCCAGCACCGTGGCGGACGCGGAATTCGAGGCGTGACCACGGGTGACGAGGATTTCGTCACCGCGATCTACAGCACCAATACTCTCGCCTACCTCCTCTGCTTCACTGATCGAGGAAGGCTCTATTGGCTTAAGGTCTACAAGGTTCCAGAGGCAAGTCGCGTAGCTAAAGGTAAAGCGATCGTGAATCTTGTAGCGCTCGCGCCCGGCGAGAAGATTAAGGCGATCCTTCCTGTGAAGGAGTTCCGTGAGAATGAGTTCGTCACCATGGTGACCCGCGCAGGGATCATCAAGAAAACCGCGCTAAGCGAGTTCTCGAATGTCCGCAATACGGGGATTATCGCGATCTCCACCGATGAAGGCGACGAACTGATTAGCGCCAAGTTGACCCAAGGCAAGAATGACATCTTCCTAGTCTCGCGTACCGGAATGTCCATTCGCTTTAGTGAAGAAGATGTTCGCCCAATGGGTCGGACCGCGCGCGGCGTGATCGGGATGAGTTTGGATCCAGACGACCAAGTGGTCTCAATGGAGTCTCTCGATGAGGCGACTGCAGGAGCCTTTGAGATTCTGACGGTTACCGAGAACGGCTACGGGAAGCGCACCCCGGTTGCCGACTATCGGGCTCAAAGCCGAGGCGGCAAAGGAATCATTACCATGAAGACGCTCGACAAAAACGGGCAAGTCATGGGCTCGCGTCAGGTTCTCTCTAAGGACGACGTTATGCTGGTTTCTAATAAGGGACAGATGATCCGCATTCACGTGGGCGAGATCTCAGAACAGGGCCGGAATACTCAGGGAGTTCGGCTGATGACGATGGCACTTGGAGAGAAGGTCGTGTCCTTCGAGGCGATGGCAGAGGACAATATCGCCAATGCACCCACGGAGACCCCCACTGAAGGCGGGAATGGGCAAGCATGATCGGCCGTCGGCGCGCAGTAGCGGCCGCGGCTAGTCTGGGGATCTTATTTTCTGCCTGTACTGCGAATCACCCGAAGTCACGCTATCTCCTCGCGGAGAGGCTATGGACGGATGGGAAGTATGCGGCCGCCGTTACTGAGTTCGAGAGGGTCAGCCAGCGCGATCCGTCCGGACGTCTTGGGCTGTAGGCCCTCTTCCGGGCCGCCATGACCCAAAGCTGGTATTTGCAGCAATACGGCGAGGCGCTGAGGAAGTTTCGCCTCTTTGTTGAAAAATCCGACGAACACGCGCTGGTTTGGGAAGCGCAGAAGCAAATCGGCGAAATCCTTTTCTCAAAAACCGAACAGTATGCGGCAGCGATTCAGCACTATCAGGGATTATTGAAAGATCAGCCTGAAACGACGGATGCGCCAGAGTTTCTATTCCGAATTGGTCGAGCAGAGTTCTTCTTGTGGAAGTTTAAGGATTCGATCCGGACCTATCACGAGATCGAACGACGCTTCCCTAGGCATCCACTTGCCCAGCGCGCGGCACTGGAAATCGGTAATGCGCTCTATACCCAAGGGGAGAGCGCGTCCGGTGGCCGAGCGAATAACGCTAACAAGAAGGGCG
>JBEIOW010000406.1:0-2817 GCA_040377385.1 Bacteriovoracaceae bacterium
CCTCGACATCGGAGTCGCGGTCTCCCACCATGAACGACTGCGCAAGATCGATTCCCCAGCGCTCGGCCGCCGCGAGCAGCAGATCCGGTTTCGGCTTACGGCGCGTCTGCGGGTCATCCGGCAGCCGCGGGCAAAATTCGTAGTGATCGATCCGCGCCGAAGGCCCGAGCTGTAGATCCAGGGCATCGTGAATGCGAGGGAGCGCTTCGGGGGGAATGAGTCCGCGCCCGATCCCGGATTGATTTGTGGTGACGATCAGCATGAAGCCCGCGGCCTTCAGTCGCGCGAGCGCATCCGCCGAAAACGGGAAAACGACCATCTCGTCGGGACTTTTGATGTAGCTCGGATCGACGTTGATCGTGCCATCCCGATCCAGAAAGACCGCTCGCTTAGGTTCGCGACGCTTGCGTTCCCATGACCAGGCGCTTTCGAGAATCGAGCGAAGCGAGTCGGCTCGCGAACGAAATCCCAGCTCCTGCTGCGCCCGTCGTGAACTTGCGACCAAGCGTGCCGGATCACCGGAACGCCGACCTAGCAAGCGCCGCTCGAATTTGCGGCCGGTGACCTTTTCGGCCTCATCGATCACCTGCAGCACGCTGAAGCCGTTGTCACTGCCGTGGTTGAACGCCTCGAAACGACCGGGTTCTGCCGTTTTCCTCGCCATCATCCGGAGAAGGGCCGCTTCATGCGCCTGGGCAAGGTCTTCGACATGAACGAAATCCCGTACGCAGCTTCCGTCCACCGTGGGGTAATCCGTTCCGAAGACGTCCACGGGACGATTCTCCACTGCCGCCGCGAGGATGCGAGGAATGAGGTGCGTTTCGTGAGCGTGCCACTCGCCGGTGCGCAAGCGTGCATCGGCGCCGGCGGCGTTAAAGTACCGAAGTGCAACGGAATGAAACCCGTGATCACGCGCACAGGAGGCGAGAAACTTCTCCACTTCCAGCTTGGTCTCGCCGTAGGGGTTGATGGGTCGCAGCGGTTGCGATTCGTCGATGAAGTCCGCAGAACTTTCGCCAAAAACCGCGGCGGAGGACGAAAAGACCAGCCGCTTGAGACCACACTCGATCATGGTCTCCACGAGCGCGCGGGTCTGAAGGACGTTGTTCTCACGGTACTTGGCGGGCTCGCGCACGCTCTCGGCGACCAGCGATGAGGCGGCAAAATGCATCACCCCGTCGAAGCGTTCACGCTCGAGCAGCGCGCGAACCGTGTCGCGATCTCCCGCGCGCGCGTGCGTGAATCCTTCAGCGAGGAGAAAGGGGCGATTGCCGGTCGAGAGATCGTCGAGCACCCAGACGCGGTGGCCCTGGTCAGCCAGGTACGCGCAGGCGGCACCGCCTACGTAACCTGCCCCGCCGACGACCAGAATCTTTGCCATGGCCGCAAATTAGCACAGGCCCAGCGCCCCCGTCAGCGGGCTTTCAGAAGGTTCGCCAGGCTGCCCCCTTGAGAGGTGCTTTCGGGAAAGGAATGAACTAGGATCGCCTGCACAGAACCCTTTTGATGCTGAACTTACGACGGCTTTTCCCCTACCTTCGCCCCTACCTCTGGCATCTCGTGGCTGCCCTCTTGCTCGCCATTCCGCTGGCCGTCATCCGCACCGCGCCGGCTATTTATACTCAAAAACTCATCGATGATCTCTTCACGTCACGCGACGCTTCGAAGCTGCTTTGGTTCACGCTGGGTTTCGTCGGACTTTACGTCATCAACTTTCCAATTCGATTTTTTCACTATTACCTGCTCCGCGTGGTCGTGGCTCGGGTCAACGAGAGGATCAAGAACCGGCTCTTCGAACATATCCAATCCCTCTCGACGGATTATTTCACCGCCCAGAACACCGGGACGCTGATCTCGCGCGTCGGATCAGATCCGGCCCTCATCGACTCTGGGATTTCATCGGTGAACGTGATCATCCGAGAGCCGCTCAACTTCCTCTTCCTCTTCAGCTACGCGCTCTACCTCAACTGGAAGCTCACACTCGTGACGGTCGCGATCATCCCACCGCTCGCCTGGGTCTTTTCGACCTCTGGACGCAACATCAAACGCTACGTACAGCGTCTGACCGAAGAGAATGCCCGAATTTTCTCCGCGCTCCAGGAAGGGTTCTCCGGCATCCGAATCATCAAGCTCTTCCGGCTCGAGGCCGAGTCGCAAAAACGATTTCAAGAGAAGACCGCCGACTACGCGAAGACCTACCTCAAGATCTCCAAGATGGAAGAAGTCTCGCACCCGGCGGTCGAGCTCCTCACTGCATTCGCAATCGCCGCGGTCATTTATTATGGTGGCCTCAATGTCGTCACCGGCGAGATGAAGCCGGGCGAACTTCTGGGTTTCTTCGCCGCATTCGCGCTCATGATGAATCCGCTCCGCACCATGAACGACCTCAACCTCAAGCTCACGACGGCCGGCGCCGCCACAAAACGTGTCTTTGAGATCTTCGACTGGCAGAGCCGACTCCCCAAGCCCGTCAACGCGCCCAAGCTCGAAGCCTTCCGGGAACGCGTCGAGTTCAAAAGCGTGCGCTTCGCTTACCCGGACGCTCCGGAGCGCGAGGTGCTCAAAGGTATCGACTTCACGCTCAAGCGGGGCGAGGCCATCGCGCTCGTCGGCGCGAGCGGCGCGGGCAAGAGTTCGCTCGCCTCGCTTCTCCCGCGACTCTACGATGTGCACGGCGGGTCGATTCACATCGACGGACACGATTTACGCGCGCTCGACCTCAACAATCTGCGCGATCAAATCTCAGTCGTGAGCCAAGATGTCTTCCTCTTCAATGATACGATCGAAGCCAATATCCGCTGCGGAAAACTGGACGCC
>JBEIOW010000216.1:0-4656 GCA_040377385.1 Bacteriovoracaceae bacterium
CCTTCCGCGGCGCTTTCTTCATCGGTGCGGCTTACGGCAAGCAGACGGTAAACGCGAGCAAGCTCGAAAACATCACCGTGGCCGGTACGGCCTACGCTACGACCGTCAACGGAGAGCTCAATAATAGCTTCTTCGCCCCGCACATCGGCTGGCGCTGGACCTGGAAGTCCGGCTTCTTCTACGGAATGGATCTGGGTTGGCAGCTGCAAAGCGGCTCGCGTACCGCGATCACTTACGTCAGCGATGCCCCCGCCGCGGTGACGTCGCAGCTTGAGCAACAAGCAGAATTCATCAACCTCCGGGCGGACGTTCAAAAGACGGCTAACGACCTCGGCGACAAAGGAATCCCGCTTTTCACGCTGATTCAAATTGGCTGGCTGTTCTAAAACATCCGCGCACGATCGTCTCAGAGGAGGCGCTTCCGCCAAGGGAGCGCCTCTTCCATTTTCTGCCACTTCTCGGATGCGGGCTTCTCCACTCGGATCACGGCGCCGGTCCGAGGATGCGCAAGCTCGAGCGAAATCGCGCGCAGGCATAGACCAGGGATTCCCGTGCGCTCGGTGAAGACTCGGTTCTGCAGCCCATCCCCGTGCGCGCGATCGCCGATAATCGGCCGGGAGAGACCAGCGAAGTGACGGCGAATCTGGTGATAGACCCCCGTTCGCGGACGCGCCTCTAACCACATGTAGCGAGCCTGCGGAAACTGCCCGACTGACCAGCCGGCCTCACAACGTGCCACCTCCGACCACTCCGTCTCCGCGCGCGCAAGGGTCCCGACCCCGTCGCGGCGAAGCTCGCGCTCGATCACGCCGTCGCTCTCCCCGCTCGGTCCCACCAAATGACCCCGAACAACGGCCCAGTAACGTTTCTTGACCGTGCCCGCACGAAACTGCGCCTGAATGGCGGCCGCCGCCTCCGAGCTAAGCGCGTAAGCGAGGACACCACTTGTCGCCGGATCCAGGCGGTGGACGGGATAAAGGTATTTTCCCAGCTGATCACGCACGACCGCGAGCGCGTTTTGATCGTAGGTCAGGCGCGTGCGCCGGTCCTCCGGCGGATGAACGTGCACGCCTTCGGGCTTCTCGACGATCACGAGATCTTCGTCGAGATGCAGGATCTCCAGCGCCATCGGCTACGGAGAGAGCGTCGCTCCCGCGCAGCAGCGGAAACGAATCATCGCTTCGGCCTGGCGGTAAACGAGGAAAGAAGAACCGCCTCCGTCCCGCTCGGCAACGGCGCAGACCGGCTCCTGATACAAAAAGTCCGTGGTCAAGCCGATCCCCTTCACGCGCGCGCCGTTCGCGAACCGGGCGTCGCTCCAGGCAGCTTGGCCTAAGCAGACTTGGTCCACTCGGCTTTGAACTTCGGCACTCGGGAACGCTCGAACTCGCGCCGCGAGCTCCGCCTCCGTGCGCGAGATCGTTCCGACGGAAAGCGCGTCGTTTCGGTCAAGATCCAGCTGGCAAGCCTCCTTCGATGCCCATCCTCCGGGTACCTCCGCCAGCTCAAAGCTCAGCGCCAGGTCCACGAGCAGAAGTTCGAAGTCGGGCGAATCCGGAGCGACCAGGCTCATATTCGCTGGGCAGACGGATGGCGGCGTCGGCGGGCTAGGAACCGTCGGTGGCGGAACGGGCTTACGACGCCCGAGGGCGTACGCATCGTTTCCGGCAGCGAAGGACACGCCTAAAAAAAGCGCGCCTGCGAGCAGCGAGTGAATCCAGCCGTAATCCGAGCCTGCTAAGCGAGATGGGGTCTTCAACTCGTTATTCTCCCTGAGGATCCGGTACCATAAAAAGGGGCGGCTTTCGCCGCCCCTTTTCTCGATGTCCAAGTCGTACTACGGACCGTGTCTAAAGAACGGTCCGAATGATCAGTTAAAGAAAGATCAGTTGAAGAAGTCGGAACGGGCGCCGCTGACGCGAACTTCCGCAGGGATTTTCTTCTTCTTCGCTTCAGCGACGATGTTTTTGACCATCCGGTTCACCGACCAGCTGTCGGCGTCGAGGGTCTGCGCGAGCTTGTCGAGACCTTCAGCCGATGGGATTTTGGATTCGACGAGGCTCTTCACGTCAGCCTTGGAGAGACCCAGATCCAGGAGCGCCTGCATCTCGCCGTCGCGCGCGAGCTTCATGCCGTCGATGAACTTCTGGGAAGCATCGTAGGACATCAGGAATTCCGAGCTCCATTTCACTTCATTGAGAGCTTCTTCAGCCACCACGGGAACCGTGACGCCGCCAATACGCTCGACCGCTTTTGGAACGAGGTAAGCGCAGGAATCATAGTACTCGCGGCACTGGCGATGAGACCGGCCACGGTAGTCGCGATAGTAGTTACACGACGTTTTGTAGCCGCCTTCGCAGCGGGTGTTGTTAGCGATGATCACCGCGCCACCGATGATGGCTGCGGTTCCGACGGCGTTCGCGATCTCGCGATCCGTACAGGCAGTCATTTGGGAAGCGAGGCCGAGGGTGAGCCCCAGGGCGACGATGCGTTTGGTCCACGAAGCCGATTTCGAAAAGTTCATCACGTACTCCTTCAATCTCTCTCCAAAGCGGAATGCTTTTGGTTATTGCCCACCGCGTGAGCAGGACGCATGCCAGCCCCCTGGCTTCGGCAAAACTCTGGAATCGCACGCCTTTTTCAGGGTGGGGTCGGCGGCTCAGGGCGGACAAACTGACACCGGGGACAAGCTGCGCGCGAAAAGGAACCGATCACGCGCGTCTGCGTCGTCTCAAACTCCTTGTAACCGCCAAGCAGACTGTGATAATGCGCTGCATTAATTACGGGTCGATCTGCCTATCGACCCACTTTTTGACCCTATTTTGGAGAGATGCCCATGTTGATTCGATCACCCCTGAAAGCCATTCTTATTTCGGCCGCGCTGACGGTGTTCCCTCAGCTTGCCCAGGCCTATACCGTCACGACCCTGAGTGGATCATCGGCGATCGACCCCTCCAAGCCCACCCGGCTCTTCGTGATCGGTTACTCCGATAATCTCGGCAACAACTTCTTCATCTCCGCGATGGGTCGCGCGCGCCGCTACCGCGAGCTCTACCCCCAAGACCAGATCGTATTCTTCGGACCGACCGAAAAATCCGTGAGCTACTACGCGTCTGTTCTTCCCGGGATGGGCTTCAAAATCCTCGAGAACACACCCGAGAAGCTGCTCAATACGACGCTGCTCGCTCGCCTCTCGAAGTTCAAACAGATCCGCACGCTAGATATCGTCAGCCACAGCTCCGCGCACCACGGTGCGGGACTGGAAAAAGACACTGGCTCGCAAAAGCGTTTCGGCGCCAAGCTAGCGGGAATCGGCAAACTGAAGGCCAACTTTCTTCCCGGCGCTTACTCCATCTTCCACGGCTGTAACTCCGGCTTCGTGCAGGCGCCCGCGCTCGCCAAGCTCTGGGACATTCCAGTCGCGGGCTCGCTTTCCAGCACAAACTTCCAGGAGCTGTTCAATGACGGTGAGTTTTATCACCACGACGCCGGCCTCTATCCTGCGGAGCTGGGGCGCCCCTCTTTCAACGATCAATCCTTCGATGCCCGCGTGAAATGCTCGCAAGCCGGTTGCATGCGTCTCAAAGCCGACCCGCATCCGTACACCGGAACCTGGGGGAAGTTCTCCGTGGGTCTGGGATTCTATAAATTCTTCTACTCGCCTTCCGACGGCAACAAAGCGCGACTTTTCCCGATCATGGCCGAGTCCCTCTTCTCGTACATGAACGTGAAGCCACTTTCGGCCAAGGTGACTCGCGAGGAGTTCAAAACCGCTCTGCAGGACTTCCTCTGCCCTTCGCCGAAATACGCGGCCAAGCGCGCCGAGTGCTTCGAGAAGCTCACTGCTTACGAGACGGACCGCTCCATCATCTATCCAGGCGGCGGCATGATCCGCGGCCGCTCCGTTCACTGCGAACTCTCCGGCTGCAAGGTCGTCGTCCGTTGCGATGACTCGGCGACCAACTGCGTGATGACCTCACCGGAAGACGCCAAGCCCACGACGATCCTTCGTGAGTACCAGCACTACCTCGATGGCTTCGACGCTTTGACGGCAGCAAACGCTTCCGCCACTTCGTCAACGAACTGACGCTAAAAACCGAGCGTGACGCTTTAAACCGAGACCGGTTCCTCCGATCAGAAAGGGATGACCTCTGCTCGGACCTTCCTCCTATGGCTCTCCCTCACAGGAGCGCTCATCGGCTCGCCGAATGCACACGCTGCGAACTGGCTTCAGTGCGCGACCAGCTTTCTTGCGGGATCGCAGATCGAGGATGTGAAAAACGTTCGGGTCCGTCGCCAGTGTGACTATGGCAGCTGCTGGATTCTTTCGGGCCTCACTCAACTCGAGCAGCTCCAACATCACCAGGGCGGGAAGCCCAAGATCCTCTCCTCCGACGCGCTCGTCTACCGGCACCTCGAGGTCAAGACGATCCGCTCGATCACGAGCGATCGCCCGACGCCTTTTGAGGTCTTTCGAGAAGAAGGAGGCAGTCTCCGCGAACTCCTCGAACTGCTGACTCGGTTCGGCTCGCCCGAAGAGCTCGCCTGGAAACCCAAGGTCTCGCTTCAAAGTGATCGGGGCGAATACCTCTTGCTCGTTCGTCAGTTGGAAGAGCGAATTCGCCGCTACCATCGGGAACGAGACGAATTATTGGA
>JBEIOW010000345.1:0-3272 GCA_040377385.1 Bacteriovoracaceae bacterium
CCGACCGCGACGTCCGGCTTTAGCCGGACCAGAAATAGTTATTCGCGGGCGGTGATAAACATCACCGACCGCGAATAATCCGTTGGAAGAACGAAACCGACGCCAGCGAGAGCCCGAACACCAGCATCACGAAGAATGCGGGTCCTTTCGGTAGCTCCATGGTGCGGATGTCTTCAAATGACTGGATGAAGAGACAGAAAATGAAAATCCAGCTGAACAAGCCCCACGTGAGGCCGGAGCCCAGCAATACCATCGGCGTGGCGTCCACACCCGTGAAGTGGGCGTAACAGAATCCCAAGACCGCGCAGATGAACATCATCGTGATGAAACCCACGAGCACGTTCTGCACGACAAAGCCCAGTTCCATCGCTTCGTTCCCGAAGAACGGGATCGCGCCAAGCTTCACCGGCAAGAGCACGTCCATCCCGCCAAGCTTCGCTAGAAACATCGCAAAAGCGAGTGCGACGATTCCCGCAAACACCCCGGCAAAGATCCCGGAGATCCAACGGATCGGATCCACGCGGAGCCAAATGGCGACGATATCGAGATCCTCATCCTGGGGATGAGCAGAAGAGTGGGCCGGCGGCATCGAAGATTGCATCCTTCTGTTTTAACGCATCGAGTGGGCGCTTTCACGCGCTTTTCTCTGGGATCGGGCCACCAATCGGTCCTGAATCGGTCCAAACGCCACAATCGCCACCCCCGTGACGGCCAAGAGCGGAAGAATCAGGGCGAGGAACGTCCGGACCTCCCTCAGGACCGGGGCGCAGAGCAGCAAGACCCCGAAATAGACCGCCGAATGAAATAGCCAGATTCGGATGGAGGCGCCTCTTAAGGAAGGACCCAAAAATGAGGTCTCCAGGCGAGTCGTCGCCAGGACCGAAAGGAACCCCCCCGCGATCGACGCGAGGATCGCCCCCCAGAGTGGGCCCGGTTCGAGGGCTAGGAACCCGCGGCCGATCCAATGCACGAGCAAGATCCCGCACGCGGTGTTGAAGAGAGCCAGTTTCATCGGTGGCTTTGTTATAACATGAGGAAATGGCTCTGATCATCGATTCCCACGTTCACGTTCTGCCGGATCCAAGGGGATGGGGGGAACGCGCTCGTCCCTTCCGTAAAATCGCATCGGAAATGGCTTTACCCTGGTCACGAGGCTTTCACCGCGCTCAACCCTGGATGCGTTGGCTACCCAAGCCTGCTCGGGTACCCCTCGAATGGGCGGGAACCCTCTGGGCCGGCGCTTCGCTCGCGATTCAGGGGCTCTTCACCGACCTTCAAGACCAGCTCAACTCCGGTCGCATCGATCGCGCGCTGCTCATCGCCCACCCCCCCAATGTGCCCAATGCGCTGGTTCTTGAGCTCGCCAGCCAGGACCCGCGCGTGATTCCGGTGATCTCAGCGGCGGGCGAGACTTCACCTGCAGAATCGTTTCCTCGCTATGCGGAGCAGGGTGCGCGCGGGCTAAAAATCCACGCCGCCGCCGACGGCATGGCGCCCGATTCTCCGCACTTTGAGGCGGCCATCGAAGCTGCGCGCGGACTCGGATGGCCGGTGCTCCTCCATACGGGCTGCATTCACGGGCCGCTCTTTAAGAATCCTGAATATGGAAATGCCGAGGCTTTCGAGCCCCTTTTCGACCGCTTCCCAGAAGTGAACTTTATTCTTTCTCATATGAACCTTCACCAACCGCGGATCGCGATGGACCTGGCGGAACGGTTCCCAAACGTTCACCTGGAGACCTCTTGGCAACCTATGGAAGTCATCTCGGAGGCGGTTCGCAGAGTGGGGGCGGAAAGAGTGCTCTTTGGTTCGGATTGGCCGATCGGGGGACAGAACGTCCAGGTCGGTCTCAACCGAATCGAAGATTGTCTCGAGACCGGTACGCTTCGCCTCGAGGACGCCCAGCTGATTTTGGGAGGAAATGCGGCGCGCCTCTTCGGCATTTCCGATGAGAAGACCGCATGAGCGGCAATCCAACGCTCCGCAGACTCATGGATCTCACGGCCGACGAGCTCCGCTCCCTGCCGCGCGACCGTACGGCTTTCTGGATTCCAGTGGGCGCACTTGAAGATCACGGTCCGCATCTCCCGATGGGCGCAGATCTGATGGAAGCCGAGTTTCTTTGCATCGAGCTTTCGGAGCGTCTGGGCACACGCCTCACCGATTGGAATTGGATCCTCTGTCCCGCGCTACCCGCCTCCGTCGATGCCGCGACGACCGAAACTGCGCTCACTACGCGCGCCCACGTCGTTCGGGACTATCTCGTCGACACCTGCGATGCGCTTGCGAGGAACGGCTTTCTTTTCTTTGGAGTCATCTCCGGCACGATGGGTCCACGTCAGCTCGTCGCCATCGAAGATGCGGGACGCCTTGTTCGGAAAAAGCACGCTGGCGGCGTGATCACGCGCCACTTTCGCGGAAAATCGCCGAAGCCCACGCTTTTTTGCCCCACGATTGCGCTCGTCAGCCGTGAACAAGCCATGCGCTCTCCGCTCTACCCAACCCCTGAAGAACACGGGGGGCGCGCCGACACCTCCCTCATACTGGCGCTTGAACCCGGCCGCGTGCGCGACTCGGCTCGTGGGCTGCCGGCAGCCACTCGTGATCTGCGCGGCTGGGAGTATCTCCGCGCTCGGCTTAAACGGAAAGTTCGCAGCTACGTGGGTGCGCCCGCGCTGGCGACGGCGGAAGAAGGCCACTCCCTGCTTGCCGAGCGTGTGGATGCGATGGCCTCGAAATCCGAAGCCGTGCTCCGCGGTGAAAAGGCGGAGTGGGTACTGCGCTCCTGGTATTCGGTGTTCCCGCCTAATCGGAGCTTCTTCCGGGCCTGGTGCCTGGCACTCTCGATCGGGATCGTACTCGCGGCTTGGGTCGCGTTGACGATTTCCTGGACGCTCAGTTTTTAGGATCGCGATAGTAGATCTCTTGATGAATGGAGGTCTTTTCGACCCCGCGTTCGGTGAGGATCTGCTTCACTTCGTCGATCATCGCGGTACCACCACAGAGGTAATACTGCGTCTCTTTCCACGGAAAAGATTCGTTCTGCGCGCGCAGCCAGTCAGTGACACGCCCTTTGAACCAGGGGCCATTCTCGGCTTTCGGACGAGAAACGCAGGGAGCCCAAACGACGCCGGGGTGATCCGAAAGCTCCTTCTCGTAAAGAAGCTCGTCTTCTTCACGAACGCCAAGGAGTGCCCAAGACTTCACCGGAGGTTGTTTTTTGAATTCTTCGGAGAAGATCATCGAGCGAAACGGAGCGATGCCCGTGCCCG
>JBEIOW010000454.1:0-2519 GCA_040377385.1 Bacteriovoracaceae bacterium
CGCCCCGAAGGCCAAGGTCAGGGCGCGTTCGGCAAAGCCCTCGAACTCTCACTCGGTAAAGACACGACGTCGGGCCACTGGGAAATGGCCGGGCTCGTGGTTCGCAAGGCGTTCAAAACGTTTTACGACGGGTTTCCTCAGGACATCGTCGATCGCTGGTGCCGTGAAAACGACCTGCCCGGCGTACTCGGCAACAAAGCCGCCAGCGGAACCGAAATCATCGAAGAGCTTGGCGCAGAACACCTGCGCACCGGCAAGCCCATCCTCTACACCAGCGCGGACAGCGTCTGGCAGGTCGCCGCACACGAGAGCGTCTTCGGTCTGGATCGTCTTCTAAAAATCTGTAAATCCGCCCGCGTGATCTGTGACGAGCTGGGCGTGAGTCGCGTGATCGCGCGTCCTTTCATCGGTAACCCAGCAGAAGGGACCCCATTCACCCGAACGTACAATCGCAAGGATTACGCGCTCGATCCGTTTGAAAAAACGATCCTGGACCTTCTCACCGAGCGGGGCGTCCCCACACTAGGTGTCGGTAAGATCTCGAATATCTTCGCCGGCCACGGAATCCAGAAGAACATCGACACCGCCGGCAATACCGATGGACTTCGGGTTTTACTGCAGCAAATGGACTCGTTTCCGCGTGGGCTCCTTTTCTGCAACCTCATCGACTTCGATATGCTTTACGGACACCGACGCCAAGTCGAGGGCTTCGCGCATGCACTCGAAGAGTTCGACCGCGCGATGTCGGCGATCCTCGCGCGGATGACCGAACGGGACCTGCTGATTCTTGCTTCTGACCACGGTAACGACCCGACTTTTCCGGGATCCGACCATACGCGCGAGTTTATTCCCCTCATGGTCTATTCCCCCGCGCAGAAACGGCCGGGACCGATCGACCTCGGGATCCGACAAGGGTTCGGAGATGTTGGCGCAACGGTCGTCGATGCACTGCTGGGGTCCAATCATCTGGCGGCCCCCCTCGTCGGCAAATCCTTTCTGAGCGAGATCCTTTGAGCATGCTGCCCGTACAGCTGATCGAAAAGAAGAAGCAAGGCCACGCGCTCAGCGAAGAAGAGATTCGTTTTCTCATCGCAGGTATCGTTCGGGAAGAAATTCCCGAGTACCAGGCGAGCGCCTTTCTGATGGCCACTTACTTTCAGGGCATGACCCCCGAGGAGACCGTCGCGCTCACCCAAGCGATGGTCGAGAGTGGCGATCGGTTTGATCTTTCGGCCGTCGGTTCGCCTCGTGTGGACAAACACTCCACGGGCGGTGTCGGCGACAAAGTCTCTCTCATTCTTGCGCCCCTCGCCGCCGCCTGCGGCCTCAAGGTCCCGATGATGGCCGGACGGGGGCTCGGACACACCGGCGGAACGATCGACAAGCTCGAATCCATTCCTGGTTACGTCACTCAGCTCAAAGAGGCACGTTTCTGCGAGATTCTTCAGGATGTGGGGTGTTCGATCATCTCGCAAAGTCAGGCGATCGCGCCCGCCGATAAACGGCTGTACGCCTTGCGAGATGTGACCGCGACGGTCGACTGCATCCCTCTCATCGTCGCCTCCATCCTTTCGAAAAAGGTCGCCGAGGGCACCCAAGGTCTGGTGCTCGACGTGAAAGTGGGCAACGGCGCCTTTATGAAAACCCCGGGTGAAGCGCGCGCACTTTCACGCGAACTGATTCGCGTCGGGCGCAAGCTGGGCCTGCATGTTCGGGCGATGCTCACCTCGATGGATCAGCCGCTGGGATATGCGGTCGGCAACTCGATTGAGGTGCTCGAATGCGTGGAAATTCTCACCGGCAAAACCATCCCGCTCGAGGGCTTTGAGAACCACTCTGGATCGGCCGATCTCATTCACCTGACGCTCGAACTCTGCGCGCAGATGCTCGTGCTTGGCGGAGCTGCAAAGACGCTCACCGATGGCCGCAAGAAGGCGGAGCTTCGACTCAAGGATGGAAGCGCGTGGAAAAAGTTCCTCGAGATGATCTCAGCGCACGGCGGATCCATCGAAGCGATCGGAGACGTGCGCGGCATGCCACTCTCGCGCAAGCGCGCTGAGTGGCGCGCGCCGAAGTCAGGTTATCTCACCCACATGGATTCCAAACGGCTTGGGATGCTGCTCGTGGCGATGGGCGGAGGCCGAAAAAAGGCTTCCGATTCAATTATCCCGGGCGTAGGCTGGGTTTTTCAGCGCAAACTTGGATCTCGTGTCAAAGCGGGAGACAGCGTGGTGTCGGCTTGGTTGCCAGAAACTGCACCCGCCGAACAGATCTCCGAATGGGAGCGGGAGTTCTGGAGATCGGTGGAGATCCGGTCACAACGTAAGCCGGTCCCTAAACTCATTCGCGAAGTCATTACGAAATAGAACATGCAAAAACCCGCCACCCAGATTTACGAGAAGATTCGCCAAGCCGTTGAAGCCGTGCAGAAGAAGTCGCCGATCCGTCCGGAGATCGGGGTGATCCTCGGTTCCGGTCTCGGCAGCGTCGCCCAGCTCGCCGAAGACGCGGTGCAGATC
>JBEIOW010000221.1:0-4527 GCA_040377385.1 Bacteriovoracaceae bacterium
CGAGGAGACGCTCAAGCGTACGGTTGAACGTCTGCAGACGGAGACCGATCAGCTCCCTCTCGATCCCTTCGCCGAGCTTCCGGAAAATCGCGGTTCTTCGGTGCAAGAGACCCAAGGAGATCTTCTTGACCGCGAAACCGTCGCGCGCGAGCTGCTCGAAGCGGCCTCGGACGTCGATCTGGCGGGAATCTACGCCGCCGGTCCGCAGATCCGAGCCATGCGCGACTCGTCGGGCCAGTCACACTGGTTCAAGACGGAGACTTTCAGCCTCGATTTTTCGCTCTATACGAAATCGCAGAAAGCCGTGAAGTCGGATTATTCCGGGCAGCGATGGGAAAGCGCGCGCTACCGCGAGACGCTCGCGAGCGCAAAAGAGCGCCTGCAGCTGATGGAGATTCCGCCGCGCGAAATTCCTCGCGGCGTGTATCGCACCTATCTTGCTCCAGCCGCGGTGGATGATTTGGTGGGAATGTTCTCCTGGGGAGCCGTGAGTGAGGCTGCGATCCAGCAGAGCACGAGTCCGCTGCGTCTACTGAGAAGTGGCGAGAAGTCGTTCTCGCCCAAGTTCAACCTGACCCAAGACTTCCGTTCGGGAAGGGTGCCGCGATTCAATTCGCTCGGCGAGGTCGCCCCGGAGGCGCTTCCCGTCGTCGCGAAAGGGAAGCTCGAGAACGCGCTCATCAGTCTTCGCACAGCAAAGGAGTACGGACTCCAGTCCAACGGAGCCGAGGAGCACGAGGGGCTGCGCTCGGCGGTCGTCGGTGCTGGCGCGCTGCCGGAATCACAGGTGCTCGCGCGGCTCGGCACGGGTCTCTATCTCTCCAATCTGAATTATCTGAACTGGAGCGATCAGTCGCGCGGTCGAGTGACGGGATTGACTCGTTACGCCTGCTTCTGGGTGGAGAGCGGCAAGATCGTCGCGCCAATCCAAACCCTTCGTTGGGACGAGGATTTGTTCCAGCTCTTCGGAGCCGGTCTGGAAGACCTGACTGCGGAGCGGTCGTTCTGCGCGGACACGGGATCGTATTTCTTTCGGAACTTAGGGGGCCGCGAGGTTCCTGGCCTCCTGACTTCCGGGATGACCTTTACACTCTAACCCGATTCCGAGAGGATACGCGGAATGGCACCTGTGAAAAGATCCTGGAATCCGCTGACTCTGATTCTCGCGCTTTCGGTGATGTTCTTTTTGTTCTTCCTCGCCTCTTCGGCTTTTCTTTTCGTTTCGCGCGGAAAGTCGGCGGGAGGAATGGCGACTGGTTCGAGCCGGGCAAAAATTTTTGCTAAGGGCGCGGTTGGCGTGATCGAGCTCAACGGCGTGATCTTGGACTCGAAACGTATGCTGCGTCAGCTGCGGGAGTTTCGTGAAGACGACTCGATCAAGGCGATCGTGATTCGTCTCAACTCGCCGGGTGGCGCCGTCGCGCCTTCGCAGGAGATCTACACGGAAGTGAAGGCTTTCCCAAAACCCGTCGTGGCCACGATGGGTTCGGTCGCCGCGAGCGGCGCCTATTACATTGCGATGGGCGCGGGCCACGTGTTCGCCAATCCGGGCACGATTACGGGCTCGATCGGCGTGATCATGGAGTTCGCGAATCTCGAGCGCCTGTATGACTGGGCCAAGGTGAAGCGCTATACGATCAAGACCGGAGCCTACAAGGATTCTGGCGCGGACTATCGCGAGATGCGGCCCGACGAGCGCGCGCTGATTCAGGGTATGGTTGACGACGTTCTCAGTCAGTTCAAGCAAGCCGTGCAGGCGGGACGTAAACTCTCGCCCGAAGCGGTGACCCGCGTCGCGGATGGTCGGATATTTTCCGGTGCTCAAGCGCTTCAGCTGAAGCTGGTCGATGAGCTCGGTGGCATCCAGGAAGCGATCAAGAAAGCGGCCGAACTGGCCAAGCTCGAAGGCGAGCCCGAAGTGGTTTACCCCGACAGACCCCGCCGCTCTTTCATCGAGCAGCTGATGCGTGAGAGTGATCCGGAAGAAGCCAGCAGCCAGTCGGCCTTAGTGGGCGCGGCTCCGGCGGGCCATGAGACGCTGGTGAGCATCCTGAAGCGGACGCTCGGCCTTTCGGAAGGTGCGGCCGTGGCCTTGCCACCTGGCGTCTATTGGATCTGGCCCGGCGCTCGCTGACGCGCCTGCACACTCTTCCTGGATCTTGACGCGCTGACGCGCTAAGGGGAGGGGATGAATTCCCGCTTTTCCGGTTCTCCCCGTCCCACTTCAAGGTATCCCCGCGCCCAGGCACTTCGCGCACTGACGCGCGTCCTTTCTTCGGGAGATCCCTTAGAGGCGGCGCTTGCGGAAGGCTGGGAAGGGGCTACGCCAGAAGCTCGAGCCTGGCTCCAGGACGTCTGCTCGGGCACGCTTCGGTGGAAGGGTCGTCTGGATCTGGCGATCGACTCCCTGGCCGAAAAGCGGAAGCCCACGGGCGCTCTTCGGAAGTTGCTCCTGATTGGGGCGTATCAGCTCATCGTTCAGGAGCGGACCGATCCCGTCTCAGTCGTGGTGGAAACCGTCGACGCAGTGAAGGCTAAAGAAGGCGAAGCGCCCGCAAAATTCGCCAACGCGATCCTTCGCCGTCTCTCCGAGCGCGCGAAGGAGTGGCGTGAACTTCCGTTCCCGAAAAAAGCCCCGGTCGCTGACAAAGCCGCCTGGGCAAGCTTGCCACTTTGGATCTGGAACCGTTTTGCCAAGGCTTGGGGCGAGGAGCGGGCCTCGCAGCTCGCGCAAGCATTGCTCGAGCGTCCTTCGATCTGGTTGCAATCCGACGGCATTGCCGCGGATGAGGCACTCGGCCTGAAGGAAGGCCCGTGGGCGGGTTCGCTGCAATGGGTCCCGGGTTCTTGCGCGCTGACGGAGCTGCCGGGCTGGAGCGAAGGGAAACTCTTTGTTCAGGATCTTTCTAGCCAGCGGCTCGCACGCGAGGCGTTGGCGGAGCTTCCGCCCGCAGCCCGAGAAGGCCTGGCGCTGGACCTCTGCGCAGCACCCGGAGGAAAGGGCATCGCGCTCGCCTGGGGCGGAATGAAGGTCGTCGCGACGGATCGGCCGGGAGAGCGGTTTCGACTCTTGCAGGAAAATGTCGCGCGACTCGGTCGAGAGCGTGTCTCGGTCGTGGATCGCGACAAAATTCCGGACGAGCCCTGGTCGCTGATCTGGGTGGATGCTCCCTGCACGGGGAGCGGGATCTTGCGTCGGCATCCGGAGGCGCGCTGGCTCCGTCGGGAGTCCGACCTGGAGTCGCTGATCACTCTGCAAAATGAGCTCATCCGCGAGGCATGGGAGCGCCTGCCGACCGGCGGGCATCTGCTCTATTCCGTCTGCTCGCTGTTGGAAGACGAAGGTCGCCTGCACTTTGCCGAAGGCAAATTGCTCGGAGGGGCGAAATTCGAGACCGTGAAGGAGTGGACGCTCTGGCCTCAGGAGGCTCCCTCTGGGGACGGCTTCTGGGGAATCTTGGTCAAAAAGACCTGACCGAGCCAGGGGTGGGTCATTGTGGCCCAGTGCGGCAAAGTCGGCCCAGGTGATCCTTCCTGGGGTGGTGCCATTCTGGGGTGAGGGTAAAATCTCTCTAGCCGCTACCAGAGCGGCTATGCGGTAGTTTCGTTCAAAACAGATCTAAGATCAGACACTTGGCCTGGAAGGGGCGGAGACACTCAGTCATCGGTGCTCGGCCGGCGGGTTGGCACATCGACTGCACTATCAGAGAGTGAAATCGGCCCCGCGGTGTGAAGCGGTACGTGAATGTTGTGCGAATGGCGGCCGATTCCCGCGAGCGACCCACCTTTAAAAGCTTACCTATCCCAGCCCGCCTTCTTCTGGCCGCCTCCCGAAAGGGGGGTGGCTGGATATCTTTTTTATCTGCCCCTTTTATCTGCCTCTTCTATCGACGCGATTTCTTCCCGTACGAGATCGGCCTTCCGTCCGGCGCGAGTTTTCCATCCGAAGGGCGAGGCTTCGGGCGTGGTTTGGAGCGAGGCTTGGGCAACGTGAGTTCGCGCTCCCGGTGGAATTCCTGTTCCGCGGCTTCTTCGGCGCCCGCGAGATCGAAAAGCTCGCCGCGATGGAGGAGCATACGGCCCGGCAAAACGTATTTCTGCGGGCGCTCCGGCTCGCAAAGCAAGACTGCGTTGTGTTGTCCTTCGCGAAGCGGGTCGCTGATCACGCGGCGAATGGAAGCGTCCAGCGTCGGTACCGGGATGCGCGGAGCCGAGAGCCAAAGATAGGAAAACTTCAGCCACTGTCGCTCGGAGCCGAGTTTGCGCGAGAACGCCTTGAACCATTTGCCGGGAATCTCCGCCGGCACCGAGAAGTGGCACCAGTCCCGCCCCATCGCGAGCGGGCAGGCGCCGGCGTGCAGACACGGGCCCCAGAAAGGAGTGGCTCCGGCAGCGGGTACGAGCAGTTCGCCGCTCTCGAGGAGTTGATCCCGCAATCGAGAGAGGCCCTGTGAAGAGCGCTTGTCGGCCGGCTCGAGAAAGAGCGCGCCTCCGCCCGTGGGAGCGAGGCGTTCCAGGAGATCGAGA
>JBEIOW010000012.1:0-13449 GCA_040377385.1 Bacteriovoracaceae bacterium
AGAACAAGTCTTCGCGGAAGCTTCCTTGTTGCACGGCTTCACGCAGATCCTTGTGGGTCGCCGCCACGATTCGGATATCGACATCACGATACTGGTTTTCACCCAGACGCTTGATCTTGCGCTCCTGCAACACCCTCAGAAGCTTGGCTTGAAGCGGAAGACTCAAGTCTCCAATCTCATCGAGGAAAAGTGTGCCGCCCTCGGCTTCCTCAAAGAGTCCGAGCTTCTTGTCGGCCGCTCCCGTGAAGGCGCCCTTGCTGTAGCCGAAAAGTTCGGACTCCAGCAATGTCTCAGGAATCGCTGAGCAGTTGATCGCGATGAAGGGCTTATCCCGCCGGGAACCCGCCGTGTGGATGAGGCGAGCAACGACTTCCTTACCCGTACCGCTCTCCCCTTGGATCAATGCAGTGGCGGGACTGCTCGCGATACGGCGAGCGAGATCCATGACCGCTCTCAGCTTCATGCTCTTTCCGACGATGCCATTGCCCTCGCGCTTTACCTGAACCACGTCGCGCAACGCTTCGTTCTCTCGCTGCAAACGACGGAAATGCATCGCGCGCTCCAGGCTCACCGTGAGCTGAGCGAAGTGAAGCGGCTTCACGACGAAGTCAAAAGCCCCCTTCTCGATCGCCTGCATAGCGACTTCAACGCTGGAATGAGCCGTCATCAAGATGATCGGCAGGCCCGGATTCAGCCGCTTCAGCCTCTGAATCAATTCCATTCCGTCGATTCCAGGAAGACGAAGATCGGTAAGAACTAAATCAATCGATCCACCCGAACCCAGCTCACCCACCTGCTCAACGAGTGCGCGCTCGGGGTCTTCATAAGAAATGACTTCGTAACCGCGGGGTCCAAAATACGATTCGATGACTTCGCGGAGATCAGCGTCGTCCTCGAGAACAAGAAGTCGGCCACGGGTCGTAGAGTTTTTATGCTGCATTGCGTTTTTCCTAAGATGATTGATGATGTACCTTTTTTCCCCACTTGAGTCCAACTAACGGCGGACGTGGGGTTACATGGGGCAATTAGACCCAGAGCGCTGGTTGCTGAGCGACTCACTAGGGACTTCAAAATGACCCGGAAGAGGACCTTCGCCCTCCATCCGAGCGATATCCTCCTCGAGCACCGGAGCCTTCGCCGCCGGAGCATCGGACTGGCTGTTCTTCCATTCGCCCAGCTGACGACAGAGCCTCTGATTCCACTTGGCGATGGGCCGATTTGCCTTCCAAATCAGAGCATTAGCCTCCTTGACCCAAGGCGAAAGGGAGCGCTTTGCGCCCGCCTCTACAACGGCAACCAAACTTTTTTTCAGACGACGAACATTGCGTCGAAAGAGCTGAAAATCGAGATCATTCCATAGTGACTGCGTATTCATGACCAACCTCCTGGATCAAACCATCGAAAACATGGTTCTCAGGAGAGCAAAGGTCTTGCCAGACAGCGGCGGGGCAAATTACCCCTTCTTTGCGATCGCGTCTTGAACGGTCTGCAGAAGGAGAGCGAGGCGAGGCGGTTTGCGCAGGCTGTATTTCAAGCCCAACTCCTGAGCGAGCTCCGAAACATCCTCTTCGGCGGACACCATAATGACGGGAATGTCTCGAAGTGCGGGCGGCAAATCCTGCTTTCGTTTTACGAACTCAGACCCGGTGATCCCGGGCATCGAATAATCCACGATCACGACGGAGGGTTGCAGACTTTGCATCAGTCGGAACCCCTCCGTTCCGTCGGCGGACGAATAGACCTCAAACCCATTTCCGGAAAGCACACTCGCGAATAGATCGCGCAGATCCTCGTCGTCATCGACGATCAGAACTCGACACGCCGTCACGCCTGACGCCGAGGCGCGGCTCAGCGCCTTGACAGCATCATCCTCTTGAACAGCAGGACGCACTCCAATGGGAAGGATCACCGTGAAACGCGCGCCCTCCTCTTCGGAGGACTGCACGTGGATACGGCCTCCGTGCGCCTCCACGATCCCGCGCGCGATATAAAGCCCTAGGCCCGTTCCCTGCCGCTGATGACTCTCCGCTTGCACGTAAGGCTCGAAGATTCTAGTTCGGTCCGCCTCTGGAACACCCGGTCCCGTGTCGGAAACCACGAACTCAATCCACTTCTCGTCCGTTGGCTTCAGCGTCAAGCTCACGCTGCCTCCCTCCGGCGTGAACTTCACCGCGTTGGCAACGAGATTGGAGAGCGCTTGAAAAAGCCGGTCATAATCGATGAAACCAAAGAAAGCGCGCGTGCCTAGATTTGAGGCAAGCACAACGTTCTTCCCTTGGGCGAGCGGCTGAAAAACCTGCACTAGGTCGCTCAGCAGAGAATCGACGCTCTCCCACGCACGCTCGATGCGAAATCGTCCGGCCTCGATCTTCGCCTGATCGAGTACGTCGGCAATCAGCGCAAGCATACGATTCGAGGAACGCATAATGCGCTCAAGATGTTCCTGCAGCCGTGTATCGCGAGCACCACCGCCACCGCCGCTCGATAGGAGCGCTTTCATAGCGGCCTGCGAACTCAGCTGAATCGAAGCCAGCGGGTTCTTCAGGTCGTGTGATACGACGGCGAGCATCCGCTTGCGTTCTTCGAGCGCGGCTTCCGCAAGTTCAGTCGCGGCCTGCTCCTTCCTGCGAATCACGACCTCGCGCATGCACCTTCTCAAAACCGGAGGTAGGCGCGTCAGATTTGATTTCATCACCACATCGTTAGCGCCAGCTTTGATCAGGTCGACCGCTGTCTCCTCTCCGATCGCGCCCGAGAGCACGACTAGCGGCACGTTGGGATGCCGTTCGCGCAACGAAAGGAGAGCACTCTGAGCACTGAAGCCCGGCAGCCGAAAGTCAGAAATCACGACATCCCAAAGCAGATCCAAGAGAGGAATATAGGTTTCGCGCGAATCCGCTCGCGCGATTTCAACGCCCGGGAATTCGCGGCGAAGATGGAGGAGGACCAGCTCAGCGTCGAGATCAGAGTCTTCAAGGAGAAGGAGCCGAGTGGGTTGCATGACTCCCCATCTATAACGACATTCGCCGGAGAGCGCAAAGCGCCATAAGTGGGTGTTTTTGACCTGATCTATCCGAACAAGATGAGTCGATTTACCCCAGCCCCACCCGATTTGGGGTTGGCACCCGCATTGCTCTAACGGGTCTTCATGAAAAAGGAGACCGTCATGTTGAAGAAGTTATCGCGCTCATGGGTTCCCGCATCGCTCTTTACCGCTATCGCACTGATCGGAGCGCCTACCGTCGCTTCGGCAAATACGCTGACGATCGGCGGAGCACTTGGAATGACGGGTGCGAAAGTCGCGTCTGATAACGGCGTTGAGTCGGATGGCTTAACCACATCGAGAAAACTAGGCATCGGCGGTGTCGTCAGTTTGGGGATGCGCAGCGGTGCGGAGCCGATCGGACTAGAGCTCGGGGCCTGGTATCTGCAGCGTAAATTCGAAATCGGCAACAACTCCCTAAGACTCGTCCGCAAAGTGCCCACCCTCTTTGTGCCAGTCGAACTGAAACTCCACCTGGCTGATGTCTTTTCCATTGGCGCAGGCGGATTCGGCGCCTTCCGCATTGGCGAAATGGAAGACGAGGTTCAAGCAGGCAATACGACCGCCTTCAGCTTTAGCTCGGACCAAAGAAAATCCACCGAGTTTGGCTGGACGGCTTCAATGGAATTTGTTCTGCCACTCGCCCCCACCACTGGACTCGCTTTACAAGCCCGGTACTTCGGCGGTCTTTCAGACTCTTCCAACGATGGTGCCTTTAACGAAAAAATTGATGACTTCGTACTGATGGCGGGCATCAAGCTTGGGATGTAAACCGCGGTCCGAGCGGTCTATTTTTGGCCGTATCTAAAACTGTAACCACACAACCTGATTCAAGGAGACCTCATGAAAACGAACCCACAAAAGAAGATCGCTCTGATTTCTGCCCTTTCACTTCTCGGACTCGCTGCCCTGACTTCGCCGTCCTGGGCGGATGAAACCGTCGGTGAAAAGATCGAAAGCAAAGCGGAAGATACGAAGAACGCGACTAAAAAGAACTGGCGCAAAGCCAAAAAGAAGGTTCGCGACGCGACCGGCAACTCAAACGTGGGTGAAGACATCAAAGACGGCGCAAAGAACGTTGGCGATGACGTCAGCTCGGGTGCAAAGAAGCTGAAAAACAAGGTCGACTAAGTTTACCCAGCGTCTTCCTGACTTGAGGCGTAAGAGGATTCGAGATACTGCCTGCTGGCGGAGATCACGGATCCTCTTTCGTTTATTCTATGAGCCCCCACCCCACCCGCACGGCATCCGCTCTTCGTCGTTTTCGTCGGCCGATCTACGCCCTCATCTTGCTTCTTGCCCTCTATTGGGTCCCAGCGCACGCCGTGTTCTGGAGCGGCCTGATCGGTTCGCTAGCAAGTGAAGAAGATGGAGGCTTCACCGTCAACCATGGCTTTGCGGTCACTCCGTTCCCGGGGGTTGCCTGGATCTGGGGCGTGCGACTGAGGGGGACGGACCCTAACGTTCACTGGCAAGTCGATCTCGCCCGTAGTCGGATGCTCTTTTCGATCCCCGCGTTGCTTCAGAAAAAGCTCGTCGTTCATTCCATTCGTGTTTCTAATGCAACTGTGGAGATCCAGGAGCACGGTCTTCCGCCCGAAAAATTCAAGAAAGACCCTTGGGCTGACGGCCCCCAAAGCTGGCCTTGGGAGATTCACGTCAAAAGCGTTTCCATCGCTAATCTTCGTCAAGCTCGAATGAACTCGGTTCGGGTCGTCTCGCGCATCGCTGACTCTCCCGTGAAGGGCGAGTTACTGCTGATTCCTGGGCGACTGCTCCGCATCCGAGGATCCAGCTGGCAGATGCACGCTGCGGAAGTTTACTCGGGCGATTTCCGCGCGATTACCGGACTGAACGGCGAGGCAAAAGTCGAAAGCAAAGACGCCCCGCTCGCGATGATTGGCGGCAACGAAGTCTTGCGGTGGTTTGATGTCGAACTTGCTCTCCAGGCTCAAGTCGAGAATGCCCGCCCCCTGGCTCCCTTGCTCGGCGCTTACCGCTCCCTTCAATTCGGACAATCCATGGGCCGTATCGAGGCTTCGATTCGAGCTAAAGATGGGATTCTGCTCGACGGGAGTTCTATTCGCGCCGAATTCGATAACCTCTTCTTTGATCTTTCCCAAAGCGGCCTCAGTGGGCGCGGGTCGCTTCGATGGGAAATCCAGAATCGCGCACTCGACTTAGGCCTCGAGTTGGACGATGTCCGCTGGCAGTCCTTTCATCCTGGCCCCCTGGTTTCGGGTGGCCGTTTGACGTTGATCGGTCAGAGCCATCTCATTGATCTCGTGAGTCCATTCCGGGATCTCGCTTTGGACTTCAAGCTAGCCAAAGCTCGAGTCCTCGGGTTGTCGTACCTGATGGAGACTCTGGATCGAGATACCTTCTCCAAAGGCGAGCGCACCATCCACTCGAGCGGAGACGAGCTTTCCATTGAAGGACGGATCAACACCTCGACGAAGTCCTTTGATGGTAAAATCCGCTACTTCGCACCGAATCTGATCTGGAGAAGATCGAAGTCGAATGTTCGGCTGGAAACCCAGGCCAATGTGGAGACGATCGCTAGCTCGAAGAATTACGAGCAGGCTGAGTTTTCTCTCGCGGGAGCTAAGGTTCAACTTCTTGGTGCGAAGATTCGGGACGGATCAGAGACCCTGTACGAACGCGATGAATGGGACCTGGGTGTATTCTTCAAACGCAGCCGAATCTCTTTTTCTCCAGTGTTCGAGTTGGATACTCGACTGGAGCTCCGAATGGAGGACCTAAAGGTTCCCATCCGCTTTCTCCTACCGGAGAAGAAGCTGCTTCAGTTCGCGCTCTCCATTTTCCCACTGAGTGACTTTCGTGGGATCGGTGACTTCTCCATCGGAAAGTCAGGGATTCGTTTCGGCGACTTTCGCGCGGACTCCAAACAAGGCTCGATCCGCGCAAGCCTGGTCAAAGACACCGGGAAAAGCTGGGCAGGGGGAATCCTGATGGAGCTGACCCCATTGACTGCATGTCTTCAGCTCGACGATAACGGACTTGAGTTTCACGGAAATCAACCCAGGGAGAGGTGCGCACAAAGTTGGAAAGGACTGAGACGGCCTTGAGGAGAAGCGAAGCCGCTTTTTTTGCTGGTTCCCGGATCGGCTCATTCTATAGAGCACTGGCCTGCGCGCTCGCGGCTACGACGGTTTCTTGCGCATCCGTGTCCCGCTCAAAAGACTGCGCGCAACGCCTGAGGCAAGACGCGACTGACGCGACAAAAATCGACTTCACGGAGAACGAGACCCTTCTTCTCTGCGGTGACGACAGCATGGAAGGCTGGAGAGAAGTCCCGATCTCACAGACCGAACGCCAGCTCCGCCTCTACCTCCAGGAGCGCGGATACTATGAGCCGGAATTTCGACTCGAACGCGACACTCTCGTCTTCAGGGCCGGGACACAATCAACCGTACGGGAAATCAGATTCCCTGGCGCACCCGAAGACTTTAGAGGCGACCGCTACTGGGGCAGTCATGGAAAGCCGCTCAGCCGACCCGCGCTGGATGAAATCGAAGCGTGGTCGATCGGACGTCTCAAAAGCCTCGGTTACGCTTGCGGCGCGCTCGAGCTCCGAGGTGATCCGCCGACGGGAGTCGTTACAGCCCAAATCCGCCCAGGCCCTCGCTACTCATTCCCGAATCCGCGTCTCGTCGAATCGCACGGAATCAATCCCAATACCCTTCGGCGCTACGACGCGTTTCGTCCCGGTGATCCCTTTGACTCGCGACTTCTGAGCCTGACCTCTTCCCGCCTCGAGAACAGCGCACTCATTGTCTCGTCCTCGTTTCCATTCCATTGCGTTTCGTCCGGCGAGCTCGTGGTGGAGCATCGGATTCTACCCGGCGAAAAGAACCTGCTACAAATCGGGATTGGAGCGACGACCGAGGAGTTTCCCGTTGCCCGACTTCAGTGGAAAAGCGTTCGACTCACGCCGAAGGGCTCATCACTCGCGGTCCGACTCTACGCCTCGCCCATTCACCAGCGCTTTGACCTTGAGTTGGAGGCTCACGCCTTTCCGAATTCACCCCGCTCGTATATTGAACCCGGCCTGACCTTCGAACGCTGGAACGAGCGTGATCTGAAAGGCTATGAGGTACGTGCCCCGGTGCACATCGGCCACAGCTGGGAGATGCTGTCTTCGCAGCTCCGCCTGGAGATCGGCCCAACCCTCATCTATCGAGACATCAGCGAAGGTGTTCGACCTCAAACGAGCTTCGATTTAGCCTATGAGACAGTGATCGATTGGGTGGATCATCTCGAGGAGATCTACGCCCAGGACCCCCGAGAGGGTTCGCGTGCCCAGCTCGCCACTACATTCTTGTCGGATACGCTGGGATCAACAACCGACGCGCTCCGTCTGTCACTGCTCTACAGCCGTCTTTGGAATCTCGCTGATCTTGAGCCCGCGAAATGGATTCTCGGCATGAGGTGGGGAGCGATGACGAGCTTCACTCCGGGAGGAGACGGATCGGATCCTCAGCTCCCGTCCAATTTCAGCTTTTCCATCGGAGGCGATCAAGATCTTCGCGGGTTCGGGCGGCGTGAGCTCCCAGGCGCGGGGCGGCTCGCGCTGACCGCGCTCTATTGGGGAACCGAGTTCAGATTCGCCAACAGTCTGCCCGCGCGCTTTGAGCCCTACCTGTTCTTTGACTTCGGCGTTCTCGGTGCGCGCACCCTAAGTATCGACTCAACCCTCTTTGCCTCACCCGGCTTTGGCCTACGCTGGCAGTCACCCATCGGAACCTTGCGCGGTAGCCTCGCACGCGGCTGGCTGCTTCGATCCGCAGCGCCGTTCGACGAGAGCGCGCTTGAGCATTGGCAGTTTTTCGTGAGCTTCGGCAAGGAGTTCTGAGATGAAACCCTTCCTGACCGCACTCAAAGTTCTGGCTTGGACCATCGGCGGAACGCTGACCTTACTCGTGATGATCGTCGTTTCGATCTGGTTCTTCCCCAACCTGCTTCTGAATGACAGCGCACTCCGTTACTTCGCCGAAAAGCAGTCGATGGTGGTGTTCCCAGAGGGCTTGGATTCGCTCGAACTCCGCGCGGAAAAACAAGGTTGGGATCGTCGAACGGTGATCCTCGAATCGAAAAGCCGCTTCTGCATTCACATCAAGGATCCGTCGATCGAGGGCTGCTTCGATGAGCTGCGAATCGGCGCCCAAGTTCGGCTTCGTTTTCCACTCAGCTTGAAGGTGTCCGAAATTGGGCCAATCCGGCTTCATTCCGAGAAGTTCAGCCTTGTGATTCCAGTGCAGTCCAGCGACGCGTCGGGACCGAGCGAAGCTCCTGCCGGGGAGCCGATCTGGTCCACGGTCCGCTCCTGGCTCGACCCGGAGTTCAGGCTAGCTGAACTCTCCGTTCGCCTACCGAGCGTTCAGGCCAAGCTTCCGGCAGCTTGGGAGTTCTCGTTGGAAATTCGGACTGATTCGAACTCCTCCGCGGGCAGATCCTATGAGCTCCAAGCGCGTGCTCGCGGACCCGCAAAGGAAACGTTTGAGCTGAAGGGGGCTCTAGAAGCGCCCGGAGAATTCCGGTATCAGGCTCAGATCCAAGCCGACGCAAGAATTTCGGGTGGCATTCGGGCAAACGCCGTCGCGCGCGGCGAGGGCCACCTCGATCGCCAAGAAGGAAGTTGGAAAGGGAGCGCATCTGCCCAAGGCATCGCGCCCATGATCGCGCGTGTCGACCTCGACTCCTTTCAATTGGATTATGGGCAAACCACGCGAATCGCGTCGGAGCTGCGCTTAAAGGTGGATTTCGGCCAACCCGCCCAGCAGAAGGGCTCCGCTGTTCGCCCTCTGCGCATCCAACCCCAGCTTAAGATGGCAGCCTCGGCCGAAAGTACTGGTGACCAACCGGATCTCCGCTTCAAGGCTCAACTTCTTCCCTATCGTGAGCACGGAGTGACGCTCGATGCGACGATCGCAGGAACGGTCGATCCTTCAAACGCCTGGGAATCACTCGATTTCTCAGAGTTCGGCCTTGCGATCAAGGTTCCTCAATTCAAGACGATGGTAAACGCTTTGAAACGCACGCAGCTCGCGGTGCCTGCGCCGCTCAACGCGCTGACCGGATCGGCCACGCTCGAAATCGGCCGAGGAATCAGCAAGCCACAGCTTCGTGACGGCAAATTCCCAGTTCATTTGGAGACGCGACTCCGCTCCAGTCAACAAGCGCTAGTCATTGATTCAACGGGGATCTTGCGAAGAAGACGGAAGCCCCCTGGGCTCCTTCTCGAGGCGCAAATGACATTGAACGATATCCGTCTTCAGCTTCCAGATCTGAATCCTATCAGTCCGCTGCCCGTATTCTCCGCGGACCCTCGCCTAAAGCCCGCCGAACTGCGGGATAGCAAGCCTTCGACTGAGCCACCTTTCTTCGAGATGGCGCTCAAGCTCAAAACCGCCCAGCCCATTCGACTTCTCTATCCCTACTTCGAACCGGCGGGATTGCTGGACATCGATCTCTCGATCCAGGAGGCCTCTGGCATGACCGGAAAAGTTTCCGGTGTCCCTTTCAAAATTCGGTACTTGGGTCGCGTAGCGGAGCTCGAGAAACTGGAGATCCGCTGGCTCGAACAATCCCAACAACCGCTCATCGATGGACGGATTCGTGTGCAGCGAACGGATTACGTCCTTTTTGCAGACGTCAGTCAGAATGGGGATCAGAACGTGATCCGCCTCAGCTCAGACCCACCGCTATCGGAAGCCGACATCATTTCCGTCCTGCTCTTCAATCAGGTTTCGAGCGAACTCGATCCAGGAGAAGCGCAGTCATCGCAAAGCACACAGTCGGCCATCGCTGGCCGAGCCTTCGGTTTCTTCTCGCTTTGGGCTCTCTCATCAACCCCGGTTGAAGCGGTGAACTACAACCCGTCGACGCGGATTTTCTCGGCCAAAGTTCGTCTGGCTGACGGTTTCAGCGCGGAGGTGGGAAGCGACTGGGATAAGTCTCAGACCGTCGGCTTGCGAAAACGCATCGGTAAAAATTGGGTAATTTCTACGCAGATGCGCAGCGGAGATGGGGGCAAGGATACCCAAGAGTCCTTTCTTGACTGGTATAGGAGATTCTAATCAGACGATCGGGGCATAAATACTCGGTCATGTCTGGCACGGCACCTGCTTTTTAGCGCCCTAAGAAAAGGGAGACTGATCATGCTAAGAGCCGCACTCGCATTCTTCGTCCTTGGAATCGTCGCACTACTCCTGGGGCTGGGCGGAATCGCCGGAGTATCAATCGAAGTGGGGAAAATTCTCCTCTTCGTCTTCCTTGTTCTCGCGGTGATCAGTTTTCTCGTGGGTGCAATCACGGGACGCTCGCCAACAAAACTTCCCTAAGATTCCTCATTTGAGCATTCTCGAAAAATCGTCAGCGAATCCTCGCGGGCGACCTTTTCTGCTGTGAAAAAAATAGAAAGACCCAACGAGCAATGGTCGCTCGTTGGGTCTTTCTATTTAGGCTATCGAAGGGGGATTAGCGACTCAGATCCTTCGCCTTCTGTTTTAGGCTCTCAGCGCCGTCATGCACGCTGTCGACTTGATCATCTGCACGTGCGCTCATCCCGGCTTTGAATTCATCGATTTCCTTAACGACAGCATCTTTGGTGTAGCCGTACGTCTGGATGAGTTTGCCTTTGAGCTGATCCCAGTTCCCTTCAAACTTGGTCACATCATCCTCAGTGAGCTTGCCCCACTTTTGCTTGATCTTGCCTTTGAGTTCTTGCCACTGACCTTTTGCTACGGATTGATTCATAAATTCCTTTCGGTTTGCTCGGCGTCGAAACGCCGATGTTCTGAATGGATAGCTACAGCAAAGCGCGTTCCAGGATGCGCGAGGCACTCCGCCCTGAGTGGCAACTTTACGTCGGGACTCTTGCCACGAATGCAGGTGGTACGGGGGTTGCTCTACACATCACCATGACTGCGAAGCCCCATTCGGGTCTCGTGTAGTTCAAAGAAACCGTACCGACTGGAGAAGCCATGAATCCCCAAACGATGTCCGAATCCTCAACCAGCAATCCGAACGCAGGCTCTTCGCCACTTGCTGCCGAAATGGTCGGCGACCCTATCCGTAGCCTCCTGACCACGGCCATGATCGCGTCGACGATCTTGAGTCCGAAGTGAGAACTTTCGCGAAACAACACCCTTTTCTGGCGATCGCCGGCGCAACGGTAGTGAGTGTAGCACTCCATTCCTTCATGCGAATGAAGGATCAAAGCCGCGAACATGCGCTCAACGGTAAAGAAGCATCTCAGGCTCCTTCAACCCGCGAGATCATTGACGTTGGAATCAGCTCCTAAGTCCCGAATCACCCAAGCAACAACAACCTTGAGACAACAACCCTTAGAAAAGGAGACCCCGTGAAAGAAAATCAGAAGAAAACGATCCAGACCGAGTTCCCAATCCAGGCCGTAGCCGCCGTCGCCGTCGCCGGACTTGCAGGCTACCTTCTTTGGCGTAAGCGAGACGCCGTGATGCCGCTCGTTCGCTCGTTCAGCGAAAAGGCCGTCAGTGTGGCCAACCAATTCGGCAAGAGCGTGGCAACACTCGCCGCCAGCGAGATGTCGATTCAAAGTGATTCTTCGGCAGAGACCAAGGGCGCAGCCAAAGAAAATGGAAAGAGCAGCAAGGGAGCCGGGAACGCTACTTTAATGAACTGAAGAATCCGCAACAACCGCCACGGATCACCGCCAAGGAGTCAAAGTCCATGAAGGAAACCATTCGACTTCACCCAGCAACCTTGCCGCCGATGCGCATGAGCCATTCGCGGGAAGAGATCGAAACAATGCACGAAGAGAAGGAACAGCAGAAGAAGCCTGACTCGCTAGAGGAAATCGTTCGCCGCGTGCCGGCGAATGATCATTACTCGAACCGGCCAATGGCAATCGGAAGCTGGCGCTCCACCATTCGTTTCCTCGTTGGGCTCTTGGCGGTGATTGCTTGGATCGCTCTCCTCGTCTTCTTTGTATCGCGTGAGTCCAACGCAAACGCGCTTACGGTCCATGACTGGGAGCGAAGTGGATATGCCAGAGGGGAGCAAACGCTCACCTTCGTCTCTGCGCCTGAAGAGAATGCCGGCATTCGTCACGCCCAGAGACCATCAAGATAGAGCGCGAGCCTAGATGAGAGAAGGAAAGGCCTACGGCTTTTCTATTGGGTTCGGGATTCCAACGAGGTCGCACTCGCCGGAGTGCGCGTTACAGGTGAGTCGCGCCTCAGCTCGATTCCCAAGACGATCAGTGCCAAGAGGGCGGCAAAGGCAACAGAAACCCAAGTCCTCGAGAAGCGGAAACCATGAAGTGGCGGCATCGGATTCACTCCTCCAATGAGTGAATAAAAAAAAGATAGAGCCAGGACAGTCGGCTCTATCTCTCTATTTTAGTGCGCCTGTCGCGCTTGTACAAAGACAAGTAATTGACGTCAGCCGAGTTCGTCAGTTCCCACGCCAAATAAAAAACCAGAGCAGGACGCAGATCGAGCCAGGTACGCCGAGAAACCAGAGCAACATGGGTGGACCTACGCGTCCTTCGGTATTTTTCAGCATTCCAATCAATGAGTGAATCGAGCTTTTCATAGGGTTCCTCTCCTGGGTTCGATCTTTTGCATGTTTCGTTTGCATGCTTCGTTCCAAACCGGCCCACGGGCTTTTTGCCCTGACCAGCGCGACATTCCTTTGGAAACCAGCGTAGATTCGGCCATACTGCGGTCCTAACCGAGCGCTACGACGCGAAGGAGAGTTCCGGGTGAGAGGTGTGTTTTTCCAAAAGCAGTATGAATTCACCTTACTCGTTGACGGCGAGTCATGGCCGCAGGGTGAGGAAATCCACGGACATCTCGAGATCAAAAACCATGGTTCCCAAGCCCTGCCAATCGACGGAGTCCACGTCCGGCTGGCCGACGGACACCTCAAGAAGGTCCGCGCGAAGTCTCCTGACGCGTTCGAGCTCATATCAAGCTTACCGATCGAGGGGGCACCCATTGCTCCCGGCGCCGTCTCCCGACATCCTTGGAAGTTTAAATTGGATCGCAATTCCTCGATCTCCGACGTCTCTGGCAGCCCGTTCCTGCTTTACGGCAGCGGCGACGCGACTGAGAAGCTCGGACAGCTCCAGCTTCCGATCGTTCCGGAGCCGGTGATCGAAGAATTTCTCAGCCGTTTTTCGATCATGTTCCGGTTTGTGCAAAAAACTAGGAGAAGCCTCAAGGATGGGGTCGACGTAAAGCTTGATCCACCGGACTCCAAGCTGTTTTCCACTCTCGATCACGTCAACGTGAAGTTCCGTTTCGACCAAGAGACGCTCGCCATTCGCTACGTGTTTCAGGTGAAAAAGATTCAGAGCACTCCGGGCAGGGCTGACGTCAAGGCCGAGAAGCGCACGG
>JBEIOW010000592.1:0-1505 GCA_040377385.1 Bacteriovoracaceae bacterium
AGGCGCCCTTCGCCTCTCCCTCTTGCTACAAAAGTATTTTTACGAAGGCATGGCCGACCAGGATCCGCGGAACCCGGATCGAAACTTCATCGCGGAGAAAAATTCCAAGCGCTACTGGTGCCATATGCCCTGGCTCAACGTCGGCGAGTCGGGACGCGAGGGCGTGCACGGGATGACAAAGGAGCGCAATCTCGGGGCGTCCCCGACGATGGATCTCTACCGGCAGGCGCTCCCCGGCACGGACTGGGGAATCGCCTACTACAACGCCGCAGGCTGCCAAACGATCGGTGACGTCTTCGGATCGCGGTCGAGCCCGAAGGCGACTCCGGCGTTTTCTCCCGACCTCGTTTTTCCTGACGGAACGGTCTCGGCGAAGATCCTCTTCACCAACTCGAAGACGCCGTTCTTTCAGGATGCTTACACCTGGATGGCGAACGTCAGTCCCATCGACTCGAACGTCCGCTCGGTCCAACCCGTGAAGCACATTCAGTTGGATATCGCGTTGAGGGACTCTTCGATCATCGGTACCAAGGAAGTGAATCGTCACTGGATCATGCTGACCTACTACTACGATCCAGCTTACGACTTCGACGCCGAGTTTGGTCGTCGCCTGGGCATGACCAATCCGCTCAGCGAGCTGAACCTTCCACCGGGATTGCGCAAGATGCGGCCGATGGGAGTTCAGGTCGGATTCGGTGAGCCGTCCACCGGCGAGACGCGGATCTTGGCGGGCGCGCAAACCAACAGCCTGAGCGGGCGATTGAACGGACCAGCCGACAATCCTAAGTCGTCGTGCCTCTCCTGCCACGGGACGGCCGGAACGCGAAAGCCGATGTCGCCGGGGTTCTTCTCGGATGAGGAGTACCTCGCCGGCCGCGCGGGCGAGTTGGATTTCAGTCAACAGCTGGGGTTAGCGAAGCGGAACCTCGCAAAGCCGAAGTGACTATTCTTCCCGCACTTTTCCGCGAATGCTTTCCAGCGCCTCGGTCGTAGTGAACTTCGGCCGGAAGCCGAACTCGCGACGAAAGGCTTCATCGGAGAGCACGACGGGATAGCGGAAGTAGTCCACGAGGTGCTTGGGGAACGACGCGCCCAACGCGTTGGCGATACCCGCCGCCGGATAAGCGAGAAAATGAGGAACGGGAATCGGGTTGGCGCCCGCAAGCCGAATCGCGCGCGTAAACGGGATGACTCCTTCACCCGCCACGTTGAAGATACCCGAACGATCACTCTCGACCGCGAGTTTGAAGGCAGAGGCGAGGTCCTCCTCGTGAATGAACTGCATGGGCGGGTCAAAACCCATCACGTAAGGACAGACTTTGGCGCGGAGGAACTCAGAGATTCGGTTTCGCGTGCGCGGGCCGACGGCGTTCACGGGCCGAAGGATCACCGTCCGGATGCCTGGATTTTTTAACGCGAATACGGTGGAAGCCGTATCCAAATCCACCGCATCGATGAGCTCTGGAAACGTCTGGCTCGCGCGCAGCGGATCATCCTCGATGAGG
>JBEIOW010000235.1:0-4359 GCA_040377385.1 Bacteriovoracaceae bacterium
CTCATCCGAAAATCCGAGGTGAATCTCGTGAAGGTGGATCGCGTCCCTCAGGGCGAGCAAATTCTCCTTCCTGATCTCGCCGACGAACCGTTGATGGGCCAAAAAGCGATTCAGAACCTCGATCAGATTCGCGGTGAGATCCATGAACAGCGAAAGCAAAAAGCCGCATCGGCCGAGAAGATTCGCTCCTCCACTCCGCCACCCCTTCCGAAAGAGGCGCGCGTCCATTCTCAAATTCAGATGAGGAACAAGCCCTCGCCTACGGCCGCGCCTGTGGCGGCTTCACCCGCATCCCTCGCGGCCAAGAAGGTCAATCTCGTACCGACCCCAAAGAAAACCGCACCCCTTCTCGCCGCATGCGTGGCGAGTATGATCGTCGCGGGCTTCCTCTTTGTGCAGGGAAGAAAGCTCATCGACGTCGCCCGTCAGGAGCGGCCTGCCGCCGCAGTGCCCGCTCAGCCAGGAATCAATACCGTCGCAGATACGACCTCCGCCGCGCAGGCGCGCAGCCAGGCCCCGGTCAGGGATCAACTCGCCGAACGCGCAATGGCCCCTGATCGGGACTCCGGTCAGCCAGCCAAGACCGCGCTCGTCGTGCGTCCCAAAGCGGAGAATATTTTTCTGAGATCAGGACCAGGAGTGGAGTTTCCGTCCGTAGGGCGAGCTGATCCTCAAACGACGTACATCGTTATGGACTGGAAAGATCGCTGGCTGCAGATTCAGCTCAATCCCGAGCAAAGCGCCTGGGTACGGAACGATCTCGTCAACCTCGTTGCGCGCTGAGGCGGGTCGTCCGCCTACCGCGGATCGCAGCGATAGACTTCAATCGCCTTTCCGCGCTCTCCTTGCCGAATGGGCGTGATGCGACTTTCACGCACACAGGCGGCAGACTCGAATGATGGACCAGCGGAATACCGCGCATCCGCGATGAAATACACCGTCTCGCTGAGCGGTGCCGTGAACTCTGGCCACTCACCTGCTTGCTCCGGAGGCCGAGGCCACAAAGTGACGACATTCCGTCCCCGCAACGCGAAGCTCGCTTGCGAAGCGGTCTGATACCGCGAAGCCACCACCGGCGCACCGAGCGGAACTGAATCTTTCAGCGCGTCCCAACCGTAAAAGTCGGCGCTCACATCCCAAAGCGGATTCCAGGGCCGATCGCCGCCGATCAAACGATAGGCTTTCGGAATCCAAGCATAATGAAGCGCGCTGTACAGCAGTCCAAATGCCAGAACCGCATGGACTCCCTGAGCGATCACCCAGTTACGAGCCTGACCCATTCGTGTCCATTGCAATGCCATCAGCAAGGAGAACGGGTACCAGGCGAGCAGCATCCAATGCGGCTTGAACTCCGACCACAAAGGCTGCAGCCCGTAAATCAAGAGAGGGGGCAGGACCCAGATCCAAAGCAGCTTCTTTTCCCGAGCGAGGCCAGGCATCGCTCTGAGCGAGACAAAGGCGTAGAAAAAGAGCGGACCCGCAAGCGCGACTTGGATCACGACGAATCGAGCGAAGCGCAGGAAAGAGAGACCACCTCCCGCATGACGGCCCTGCAGCTGATAGAGCAGCGAACCCCAACCCGTGCTCCAGTTCCAGTAGAGGATCGGAGCAATCGCGATCAGACCGCCGCCGAGACAAGCCCAGAAAACTCGCCAACGCTGCTGCGGACGACCCAAGACGAGCGCCGCCGCGAATGCCGATACCGGCACCAGTACTCCGGAGTATTTGGAAAGAATCGCGAGTGCGACGCCCGCGCCAAGCAACCACGGATCGCGCGCGCGCGCGCGATCGGCGAGAATCCGGTCCGTCGCTAACAACGCCAGCGTCTGTCCCAAGAAGAGTGGCAGATCCGGCACGATCATCCACGAAAGCGCGTAGATCCCTGCGAAGGCCAGCAGCACTCCGAGTGCGGACGGGAGGCGGGCGCGCTCCACTCCGTTCTCCCGCAGCCACGAGGCACCCAAGGCCAACAACGCCGTTGAGATCAGAATTGCGGGAAGACGTACGGTCCACGGACTGATCCCGAATCCGAGAAGCCATCCTAGTTTTTCGAAGAGCGCGATGACCCAGGCGACGGCGGGCGGATGGTACGCGTAACCGAATGCCGGAGTCTGCGCGAGAACCCAGTAGTAAGCCTCGTCATCGCTCAAGCCCAAACCCCAGGCGTGAAGCGATTGTGCCAGGAAGAAAACGATCAGAATCGCGCGCAGGGACAAACCTCAACCCGCCCGCTTAAGCTTGCGATGCTGCAAGTACCACTTCACCGTGATGAGCGCGATGACGCTCACGATGACGGCCAGGATTCCGTACTGCGCGTTCTGGATCCCCCGCACCACCATGTCGAGGTGATCGCCGTACCGGTAAACCGCGCCAACGATCAGCGGCACACTAATCAATGCCGCCACTCCGTCGTAAAGAAAGAATGCCCAGTAAGGCACGTGCAGCGTTCCGGCCGAGAAGAAGATCGGCGCGCGCAAACCGGGCATAAAGCGAGCGGCGAACAATAGCTTATTGCCTCGCGTACGGAATCTCTCTGCCACTAGATCCAGGCGTTCTTCCGAAACCAAGCGGGCGAAAAACTTCTTGCGCGTCAGCGCGCGTCCGAACTTGAACCCGAGAAAGTAGATGATCGAGTCCCCGAGCATCACCCCGAGCATGCAAACGGCGATCATGGTCCGGACATCGCAGACCCCGTAATAGGCCATCATGCCGCCGGCCACTAACGTGATGTCCTCGGGAATCGGTAAACCCAATCCGCAAAGGAGCAAAACACCGAATACGATCAGATACGCGACGGGACCGTCAAAATTGAGAAGTAGATCGACAAGATAATCCATTCGTCCGTCCAGGCACTCCTAGGTTGAGCCGATTCCGGGTTTGGGCGCCCGCTTCAGCGACGAGGGTTGCTGCAGCGGATGAGCCCCCCGATAGTCATCCAAGAGTGTCCCTACGTCCACGTGAGTATAGCGCTGCGTGGTCGAAATTCGGGCATGACCCAGAAGCTCCTGAATCGTCCTCAGGTCAGCCCCGGCGGCCAGCAGGTGCGTCGCAAAACTATGCCGAAGGCCATGGGGCGAGAGCGAACGCGAAGCCGCCATTCGGACCAGCTGCTTGGCAAGCATCCGCGCCACGCTGCGCGTGCTCAAGCGTGTACCGCGGTAGTTGACGAAAAGCGCCGAATCCCGCTCGCCTCCCTCTCCTCGCTCGCGTCGAACTTCAAGCCAAGCCTCGATCGCCGCTCGCGCGGGTGGACCAAACGGAACCGTGCGTTCCTTCCGACCTTTGCCGAGGACCCGAACCCAACCTTCTTTCAGATCTACATCTCCGATGTTGAGACCCGAGAGCTCACTGACGCGAAGACCGCAGCCGTAAAGCACCTCCAGGATCGCGCGGTCGCGACGTCCTTGCGGTTGACTCAGATCAGGCGTGTCCAAGAGCGACTCGGTCTCTTCGATTCGAAAGAACCGCGGAAGCTTGCGATCCGCCTTAGGGCTCGGAACGAGACGACCGATGTCGCGGCGTAGAAGACCTTGATGGCGAAGGTAGCGAAGAAACCCCCGAATGGCCGAAAGTCGGCGCGATAACGTGCTGCGTTCTAAGCCCTCGCCTGCCGAAGCCAGGTAGCCCCGAAGGTGCCGCGGCTGAAGGTCCTGATCGAGCGCCATCACATCTACAATGCCTTGATTCTTAAGGACATTTATCCATTCGGAAAGATCGTGCTGGTAGGCGCGAAGCGTATGCTCACTCGAGTTCCTCTGAACCCGAAGAAACTCAAGATAAGCGTCCAGAAGCTTTTCGAGCGGCATGTTCTCAGAAGTGTATCGGACCCTGCCCCTGTGGTAAACGAGACGGCCAATGACTCAGAGTTCCAAATCTGTCCATATTATTGGCTGCGGTCTAGCCGGCAGCGAGGCCGCTCACTACCTCGCTAGCCGAGGCATCCCTGTCGTCATTCACGAGATGCGTCCCCATCGCATGACTGAAGCTCACCAGACGGGCGGCGCCGCCGAGCTCGTGTGCAGCAATTCCTTAAAATCTAAAGTTCCCCACTCCGCGCCCGGGATGCTCAAGGCCGAGATGCGTGAAATCGGCTCGCTCATTTTGGACGTCGCGGAGAAAGCGGAAGTTCCGGCGGGAGACGCGCTCGCGGTGGATCGCGAAATCTTCTCCGGCCTCATCACCGAATGGCTCACCCGTCATCCGCTGATCACACGTGTAGACGGCGAAATGGAGAAACCGCCGGAAGGCGCCGTTACGCTCATCGCGACTGGACCGCTCACATCGGAGAAACTGGCGAGCTGGCTGGCTTTGGCGACAGGTGAGGGCGATTTGTATTTTTACGATGCGATCGCACCGATC
>JBEIOW010000076.1:0-7694 GCA_040377385.1 Bacteriovoracaceae bacterium
CGGAAGTGAGCGACAAAGATGTCCCGTGAAGAAAGTTTCTTCAAGCAAGCTGGAGAGTCGAATAGCAGTGATCACTGCCCTGGCTGCGAACGCGGCTTGAATCCTTGGATGGATGCGTACTGGAAGTCGCTGGAGGGCGTCCCTCAGAACCTTCCAAAGACGAGATCTTTATCCGGCTGAGCGTGGCTTACCCATTCCTTGAGCAGGGGATGAAGATCAAGCTCGCGGACTTTCTCCCTGTCGCGCTCTTTCCCCTGGATCCAGGCTAAGGCGTCTCCAAAGTCGTTAAAGCAGCGATCATCCAATGGAAGCTCGACACGTCTCCCGTGTCCGCCATGACCGCCTAAGGCATTGTAATTATATTAAAAAGTCTCACACCCTCGACGATCTTGTTCACCAATGGTGGTCAGTTTCAAGCTTCAAGACCATCATTTGTAACGCGATGCGTCAATATTTACCGTAGTCTTGACCCGTGTCCTAAAGATTCCTTCCATCAACCCTGCAACCCTCAAGGTAGATATGAAACACGCCAAATCCCACCTTCTACTTGCCGCTGCCCTGACGCTCTCTACTTCGGCGGCGTATGCGCACGCCCAGCCCAACACCCAGAAAAAATACGTCTTCAGTGCCTTTAACGAAAGTCACGGAACCTATTTGAAGAAGAATTTTCGTCAGGCCAAGTCTTCGCCCGAAGCGGGCGCGGTATCTGCCGCCCTTAAAATCCTGGCTAGGGTTGACCGAGAGTGGACCAATCAGATTATCGACGCGATCGAATCAGATCGGTTCTTTTTCGTATCGAGCAAAAGCCCATGGTGGTCGAGTGCGTCTATCGAGGGCGGAAGAGCGACCATCAGGCTCGACGCAAACATCCGATCCAATCCTGACTGCCCTCTGGGCAGTGTTTTCAAACCGGAGGAGAGCAAAGAACGCCTTATGAACGCCTACGGCGGAGACTACGAAGATTTCCGCCTGGCCCTCAGAGCTCCGGTCGAGCTGGTTACCGTGCTCGGAGTGATCGGGGATGAACGGTTTCTTAAGCACGCTGATTCGCTCGACCTTCATCAGGCTAGAATTGATTTTCTCTTTAGGCTTCATCTCGCAGTTGCCGACGCAAGTTTGAGCCAACTTGGGGCTAAGAAGTGGCGAGAAAAACAGATCTATTTTAATGAGATCGACTATCACCTGCGGACTGAAATCAAGCGCAAGGAGTTCCTACTCCAGCAGCGGGCCGGGTTCCAGAAGGGGAACTGAAGCCAAGATACGAATGATTTTTCAGAACTTCCGAGATCCAGTCTCTCAAGTCGGCAGCGCATGCAGCCGACTTGAGAGACTGCTCGTCGGCGACGGTTTTCCGCGGGACAGGCATGCACGGAGTAGCCAACGGTGAGCGCGTCCATCTCGCTCCTCAAAAAGTCTGTCCGTTGAACAACTCAATTGCCCAAATGTTGAATAGCGGCTCCTTCTTGGATCAGCCGGCCACCATTTCATCTGAGACAAATATCTAAGACGCGCAATCAGGCGCCACACGGTATAACGCACTGCGCTTACAACGAACCGGTAGTCTTCACCCCAGAGAGGTCTTTATGAAATCGAGTGTCGCCCGATCCATCCTGTTCTCCACCTTGCTCGCGATGTCTGCGCAGTCCAGCGCCTGGTCCGCAGCTCTAGTGGAACAGCCCATTAACCCCGCGCTTTCGCAGCTAATTCGAGAGTGCAAAAAAGTGGCCTGGGAAGGCGCCTTTGTCGGCTACGTCTCGTGCATTGATGTGAAAAAATACGTGCTCCCGCAGGGAATGAGCATGAGTCAGCTCAAAGCCTTCCTCATCGACACGCAGGAAGCTAACGCGCTTATCGCGACGAAGGACGCATCCGTCGCCGCGAAGGCGATCGAAAAAAGGCTGAATGCCTACCTCTCTCCGAAAGTGGTTTCTGACTTGGTCGGTGATACCGGCCCCTGGGAATCCGAGGCGATCGAAGGCTTCCGCGCTGAATTCCGTGGCTATCAGAGCGCTACCGCTAAAACCGTCGCGATCATGAAGGGCATGGTCGGTCGTGCTGGCAATCAGACGTTCGTCGACGGCAATACGCAGTGGGCACGCGGCGTGAAGGCAAGCGCGGTTTGGATCATCAATCCGGCCAAAAAAACGAGCTACAAGTTCACTTTGGGTGATTCCTTACTGAACGATAATTAACGAAAGGCACGCCGGCTACAGACCGGAAAAAACGGTAACTCTATTCCGATCGACGCCGAGAATCCGAAAGCGATCGACGAACTCATTGCCAGCGAATGGCGGCTTACCCTGGAGATGGGTACCGACATGATTGACAATATCAACGTCGCCTATGCGGGTTCATGGAGTTACTTCCCGGCTGATCAAAAGAAGGGGAAAGCGAGGCCTCCTTCCCAGAAGGCTACGCCGCATCGATGACCGACACTTTGAAGAAGGCCTCCGAGCGCTACTTAGAGCAAAAGAGGCCCGCTTTGACTCACAAGGGCACCGGTCAAGCTGCGTGCGAGAAGCTCCTCGGTGGCTAAAGAGAGCCGAAAAGCGAGTAACCCATTCTTCTGCTTCCCTGCGCCTTCGAGCACTCCTCCTAGTGTCACAAGAGCCCGGAATCATTGACTTATCCATAATCTACAATAGCTTACACCTCTTCTCCTGAGGTCAAGCGGCAGCCCCCTGTTCACTGACGGCGATCAGATCCTGATGCTAAATGGCTCTTTCCTGATTAGTTTAGTCAGGTATTAAGTTAGAGTCCTTCCATGTCCGAACGATTCGGTCGCTAAACCCATAACCGAAGAGCGTTTTATGAAACACCCGAACGTCCGCCTCGCCCTCGCCACCATGATCCTTGCCCTGACTGCTTCCAGCTCACTTGCTGACAGTCCCAAGAAACCGGCGAATCACTTCGTATTCTCCGCTGCAGAAATGAACCGGTCCAATCGCCAGGTGAAAACTTTTCACGAAGAGGACACCTCCCAAGAAGCCATGGCTGTTTATGGCGCGCTAAGAATGTTGGACATCATTGATCTGGAGTCGTCCAAACGTATCCGCGCCTCCATCGATTCGGGTTCTTTTCACTTCTTCTTCGACTCAAAATCTCAAGTCATGGATTCCTCGTTCGCGAATAAAAAGTCACTGAATCCATCTGCGTCGCTCTATCTGGATACGGGCGACAACAGTGCATTGGGCAAGTCGCTTCGCCACCGTGGAGCGTACCGAGTCGAGGTCAAATCGCTCGAGCAAACGATTCGGGAACTGAAGAAGCGCCCTTCCTCACCCGGTTCAGCGGAGAGCCTCAAAGAGAATGAGAACGCGTTGAAGCAAATGGAAGAATACAGCCTCACGGCTTATTTTCCGATCGACCTCGTTGTCCGACTGGGAACGTTGGCAAACCCGAATTTACAGAAGCGCACTCGCTTGTTGCTAGGAGCTCCATTGAGTCCGGGAACTCACCCCTTTTTGGGCCCCATCGGCGAGGTGGCTACGGTTGAGCGCATCACTCCGACCCTCGAGGGTGAAATCACCTTCCTGCAAAAATTCCACCGGTCCGTGAAAGCGCTCTCGCTGAGCCAGCTCGAATCGGCTACCGCAAAACAAAAGGAGGTCTACCTGAAAGAGATCTCACGCGCCTTGCGGGTACGCATTCAAAAGCTGCATCAAAAGTGATTCGTTTACGCGCTCGAGGCGCTGGGACGACGGTGCTGATTGTGGTCCGTGTTTAAGCGGACTTCGCGGGACTACGAGTCACCCAAGTCGTCAGCTGAGAAGCCACATCGCTCAGTGCCACAATTTTCTGAGCCGCACCCAGGCGCGCCGCCTCGCGAGGCATCCCGTAGACCACACAGCTCGCCTCGTCCTGCGCCAAAGTCTGAGCTCCGGACTCCTTCAGTGCCAAAAGTCCTCGAGCGCCATCCGCTCCCATGCCCGTCAAGATCGCGGCTGCCCTCTTTCGGCGTTTGAGTTTGGCGGCGGAAAGAAACAAGGCGTCCACCGAGGGCTTGTGGCGATTCATCGGCTCAGCCGATGGATCGATCTTGATACACAGCTGCCCGCCGCGCTGCTCGACGGTCATCTGGGTTCCGCCCGGAGCAATCCAGACATGGCCAGGTTCTACGACCGCGCCATCGACCGCTTCGCGAACTTCAAAGGGGCAAAGCTGGTTCATGCGATCCGCAAAAGCTTTCGAAAAAACCGGGGGAATATGCTGAACAATCAGCACCGGCGGAATTTGTTCAGGCAATGCCGTCAGAACAGCACGGATGGCTTCAGTACCCCCGGTAGACGCGCCAATCAAGAGCAACGAGTCCAGGTCAAGATTCCCCGAAATACTCGGGACCAATCGTGAACGCGTGACCGTCGCGCGGCTTGGCTGAATCACACGCGATGCGGCCGCGCCTTTGACTTTCTCGCAGATCACCTCGCCCACCTGGGCCACGTTCTCGAAGGTCGGCTTCTGCACGTAGTCCACGGCTCCGCTCTCCAAAGCGTCGAGCACGAGCGAACCTTCTTCCATGGCCAAGGAGCTGATCATCACCGCCGAGATGGGCCGTTTGGTGAGCAAATGCCTCAGAAGCTTCACTCCGTTCATCTCCGGCATGTGGATGTCGAGCGTGATGACGTCGGGATTTAAACGTTCGACGAGACCCTCCACCTCACTCGGCAGACCGGAAACACCCACCACTTCGATTCCAGGGTCGGCAGAGAGGATTTGCCTGAGGAGCTTCTGGAGAGTCGGCGAATCATCGACAATCAGCACTTTCACTCGCCGGGGCGACGATGACGCAGAAACGGGAACAGACGCCGCGGCTTCGCGCGCGAGCTGGAGTCGTCCAATCGCCGGAGTAAAGAGGAGTTCGAAACGAGAGCTTCGCTCGGTCGATGAAAGGATCGCAATCGCCTCTGCACGCAAGCGCTCCGAAATCACCTTGAGGACCTCGGAGTCGCCTACGATCTTGGCGCCAAGCGGGTTCTCGCGTCCAAAATGCGCGGTCGCCGACAGGATCGCCGCGGTGAGCTGACCAAGAGTCTGGTCATTGGCGGCAAGTGCAACACCCAAGGCACGACCTGACCGCGTCTCGTGGAAAAGCACAAAGGCTTGGCGCTCAAGCGTGAGATGGACGCTCCCTTCGTCGCTCAGCCCATACAGTCGACCTTCCTCAGGCCGAGTGGCTATTTTCGACATAAGAACTCACTCGATTGATAGGCAAAACTCGTGAGCGGGACCACATCGCTGGCCGCTTCCTTCAGTCGATTCGCTTTCGCTTTTGGGCCGCGGTCCTCCACGATGAGCTGCGCTCCCGACCAAGTGAGGACCCGATCGGCAGCCGCCGGAGTGACTTCACCCAAGACCAGAATCGAAACGACTCGGTTCGAGTGCGCCTGACGAAACGCTTCGCCTTGGGTCTCAAGGTCCAAGAGATAAACGTCTCCGGGCTTCATCGATGAAGGGGCTTGATCCGGCGCCAATACAGGACGTCCCAAGTCCTTCGCGAGCAGCGACGCCAGCTTCGGCAAAGTCTCTTTTGCGCCTTCCGCCCAAAGGACCAGCGGAGGCTCAATCCCCTTCCAGCCCGCAACGATCGCCTTGAGCGACTTACGTTGAGAGAACGTGAAGTAGACCATTCTGAGTTTGCGATCGGGGTTCTCGATCTTCGCGTCCTTCGCAAAGGCGCGATCAATCTCGGAAGCTCCACGGGCCGGTTGCTTCTCAGCGACGGCCGATTGCGCCGCATCCCAGGCGCAGCGGAGCTTGGTTCGAATCTCTTCGCCTTTAGCGCGCAGGTTCGACAAAGCGGGTTTCTCGACATAGTCCGCCGCGCCCGAAGAAAGCGCCTGGAGCGCAAGCTCCGCGTTGTCCCGAGAAACCGAGGTCACCATGACGACCGGCGGATGACCGGCACGGAAGTTTTTGGCCAGGTACTCCACCCCGTTCTGCTCCGGCATATGAATATCGAGAGTCATGAGATCCACATTTTGCCGCTTGAGTACCTCCGCCGCTTCAATGCCGTTCTTCGCGGTCGCGACAATCTCATAGCCCTGCTCACGCGTGAGGATCTGCTTGAGGAGAGTAAGAACACTCGGTGAGTCGTCGACGCACATGACTCGCAGCGGAGCGGCAGCAACGGGCGCCGGAGCTGGAGCCGCAGGCGAAATCGGAACCACATTGCCCGAAGCCGCCGGACGAACGGACGTTGCCGCCGGGACGGGTACAGGCGCATTCGTATAGACCGACGGGCCAATGTTACGCACGCCCAGTCCGAGGCCATTCAGGGACTCTGAGATCCCCACATAAAGGTATCCCTCCGGATTCAATCTCCGGATGAGTTGAGTAGAGATCGTCTTGATCTGCTCTGGCTTGAAATAGATGAAAACATTCCGGCAAAAAATCACATCGAAAGGTTCGACCGAATAGCCCGCGAGCTCGATGAGGTTCTGGGTCTCAAACCGGACATGATCGCGCAGACTGGCCCGAGCCTTGACGAACTGCTCGATCTCGCCCGTGCCGCGAACCCAGTGATTCCCCACCATCGAAGCGGGGGCCTGCTTCAACTCATCGTGGTGATAGACGCCATTCTTCGCGATTTGAATCGATGCTGGGTCAACGTCGGTTCCCACAATTTCAAAGGCAAGATCCGGAGCCCGGGTCTTGAGGTGATACGAGAGAAACATCGCCAACGAGTACGCCTCTTGTCCACGAGAACTCGCCGCCGACCAGATCCGGATTACCTTCTTCGCACGCGAACGCACGATCGGGATCAACTTCGGGAGAACCTGGTCCCTGAGGTGCTCAAAGTGAGCGAACTCGCGGAAGAAGAAGGTATGATGAGTCGTCAGGAGGCCGACTAAAGTATGGATCTCGTTCGCATTGGCTTGAACAAACTCCAGGTACTCCTCTGGAGAGGCCAACTTGAGCTCGATTAATCTCCTCTGTAGCCTCGACGAAACCATCTCGTTATGCGTTTCGTTGAGCTGGATGCCCGTCCTCTCGCAAACCAGCTGCGCGATTGCGGTGAGGGCACTTCCGGAAGAATTGGACGAAACTCGACGCGCGTTAGACATAGAAGCCCCCACAGCAATACAAACCCAGCCCGAATGAACCGCTATCGCTCAAACGCCTAGGCAGCCTTATTGGTTCGGCTCTCGCGGGAAAAATCCCCCGTCGTTCGAACCGAACTCAGCGAAGCACCGTGCGATCCGCCCTGATTGCGCTCGCCCGCAACGATCGTGTTGAGTTCGCCCACCATCTTGTGCAGCTCAGTCGCCTGACCATTGAGCTCCACTGCCGATTGCGCGGAAGCCTGAGAGATCCCATTGCTCTTGACGGTTGCAGAGTCGAGCTGAGCGATGGCCTTCTGGATCTCATCCATCCCCAGCGCCTGCTCGCGCGCGGCCTCGGTGATCTCCACTACACGGCCCTGGATCTCATCGTAGGAGGACTGGATTCCATTGAAGGCCTCGCCACAATTTTGGGCGACTCGAGTTCCATTCTCCACCTTCTCGCGCCCTTCGCCGATGACTCGTTCGATCGCCGTGCGAGTCTCCGAAGCAATTGCGTCGACGCGCTGGATGCTATTGACCAGCATCGTGGAAATCTCCTTGGCCGCCGCTCCACTCATCTGCGCCAGATTACCCACCTCTTCAGCCACCACCGCAAATCCCTTACCGTGCTCACCCGCACGAGCAGCTTCA
>JBEIOW010000210.1:0-4796 GCA_040377385.1 Bacteriovoracaceae bacterium
CGCCTTCCTGGTATTCGATGTAATCCAGGGATTCGTAATAGGCCTTGGTGTTTTTCGGCGCGCCGACCTTCTTCAGGTAGTCGATGCCCGCGCAAAGCTCGAGGACTTCGTCGTAGACCTTCTGGGTCAGGATGCGGCGCTCGTGCTTGATGTCATCGATGAACGCAAGATCGAGCGTTCCATCCATCAGCATCGACATCATGGAAGAAGAGAAGCCGAGGACGAACTTGAAGCGCACCTTAGGATATTTTGCGGCGAATTTTGCGAAGGTGGGCAGACCGACGTTCTGACCGAACTCGAGCGGCATGCCGACTGATACCGTGCCGGCGATCTCGGCTTCGCCGCCCTTAAGGGCGATCAGGGCCTGTTCCATCTCCTGCAAACCGCGCGTGCTGTGGCGGTAAACCAAGGAGGCCTCAGCGGTGGGGAGGAGGCGCTGCTTGATTCGGTCAAAGAGCTTCACCTCGAGCATGGTCTCCAGCGACTTCATGTGCTGACTGACCCCGGACTGGGTCATGTGCAGTTCTTTTGCGGCCGCCGTCATGCTTTTGGTTCGGTAAACGACTTCAAAGATGCGGAAATGGTTCAAGTTGAGATGGTCAATGAGCATGGTTGTGCCGGACCATAATCGCTACGGAAGCGAGGATCAAGCTCAGAAGGTGCTCTTATGACCGTTCGAGTTCGTTTTTCAGGAGAGGAAGGCTAGCCCGCCAATCGTAGCGTGCGCGCGCCGTACGCTCGGCGGCTTGGCTCAGGCGTTGGCGATGGAGAGGGTCGGTTTCGATTCGGAGCAGCTCGCTGGCAAACGCGTTGGCTTCTTCCGCGATCCGGCAGTCGGTTCCGAACTGAACGGGGAGCCCTTCGAGCGCGTTCCCTGTGGCGATCACCGGAACGCCGCTTGCCATCGCTTCGGCGATCTCAGCACGGTACCGACTATTGGGAGCGGCGTTGAGTCGAACGGGAAAGATCGCGGCGTGCGAGGCGTGCACGAGTTCTCGCCAGGTTCCGAAGGTGGCTTCTCCGCGGTAGATTCCTTCGTTGCCGCGAGGGACTTTGCCGCGAGTGAAGCTGTCGGCGTCCCAGCCAAAGAGTTCAAACCGGGGCGTGGCGCTGCCCATCGCGCGTTGCAGTCTGGGAAAAACCTCGCGAGCAAACCATTTCAAGGTCTTGCGGTGGCGAGGGTTGGACGGATCCATCCGGAGCGCAATTCGGGCGGGACTGCCGTCGGAGGGTTCGGAAGACTCGGTCTTCGCACCGTCGCGCGCGACGGCGTCTGCATCCACCCAGCAAGGGAGAATCGAATAGCTCGCGCCGGGCACCAGTTTTTTGAGACGCGAAACATCCATTTCCGAGGAGGTAAAAACGCGGTCGGCAATCGCGCACGCGCGCTCCTCCCAGTAGGTCCAGCGCGCCGCTTTGGGGGCTTCAAACCAACGATGCGCTCCCCCGAGCACTTCGTCCGCCAGTGGCATGCTCTCGGCGTAAGGGGTGTCGAACCAAAGCGGAACGCCCCGCCCTTGGAGCGCGATGAGGTAGGCGCTCAACGGAAGTCCGGAAATCCAAACGCAGTGCCACTCATTGGCGCGCAGAAGCGCATGGATCCGCGCGACGCTTGCCGAGTGGGTGGGCCAGGCCGGTGAACCAATGAACGGGGCGGCCCCCCGCTTGAGCCACCCGCGTGCGGGCGCGGGAATGGGGCACTCTTCGACGGTGGTCAGAGAGCGAAGCGCTTCGAGGATGTTCTGCTGGCGAGCGAAGAACCCGTGCGGGAAGCCGGCGGGGGCTTCTGCTCCGGGATCGACCTGCGGTCGGAGGAAGAGGATACGCTTCAGAGCTTGAACCCCGCGGCTTCCGAATCCGTTTTGAACGTTCGAACGGTATCCAGAGAAAGGTCGAGGCCGCTTTTGGTTCCCCAGCCTTTCACCTTCTTGAGAACGTCCATCGGTGCAGTAATCACGCGGCAGCCGAGTTGTGCTGCCTGGAGCACGTTGTAAGGCTCGCGGGTGGAGGCCCAGAGCAGCGAGATCTTCGGATCCAGGTCCTGGCAAATCTGTGCGCAGCCCTGGATGAGTGGAACCGGATCATGGCCGGCGTCGGCCAAGCGGCCCGCAAAGACGGACAGAAGCGATCCAGGTCCCCCTTTGAGGGCCTGGGCCGCAGTATAGGCTTGCTCGATCGTGAAGACGGCCGTGATGTTCATCGGAACGCCGGCATCGGCCAGGCGCCGAATCAGGGGCCCGGTGCTCTCACCCCGGGAGTTGATCACGGGGATCTTCACGTGGAGGTTCTTGCCCCAGGTGGCGATAATCTTCGCCTGGCGCTCCATCTCGGGGAGGTCGTCGGCAAAGACCTCGAATGAGATCGGCTTACCTTGAGTTTGTGTAATAATTTCGCGGCAGAAGGCTTCGTAGGCGGTGACGCCGGACTTTCGCATGAGGGACGGGTTGGTCGTAAACCCGTGGATCATCGGGTCTTTTGCGAACTCTTGGATCTGCGCGCGGTCTGCGCCGTCGAGAAAGAGTTGAATCGGAGGAACAGTCGAAGAAGGTGCGCTCATGGGTCCTTTCTATCATTTCTGTAGCCAAAACATGCTTGATAAATAGGGTATGGCATGGTGAAAGACACCCCGCATGATTTTCCCGGGGGAACTCCAAAAACACAAAGAAATGCGAGGCCACTCTGGCCGCGCCCTGGGCCCGCGTTCCTTGTTACTCGTGGCGGTCTTTTCGCTGCTGGCCTGCGGCAAGGCGGGACAGGATTCTGACTTCATCGACTGCGGCCCGCAGGACCAGAGGGCGAGCTACATGGCGCCGATCCCATCGGATCGGACTGCGCGCCTCTTCCTTGATTCTCGATTCCAAGATCAGCCAGCGCTGAAGGATGCCGTCCTTCGCGCGGTGGAGTCTTGGAACGCACTTGGCCGTGAGCTGATGGGCCGACAATTCTTTCGGGTCGAGATGGGCTCTTCGGTCGCGCCCGGTCCGAGCACTCAGTCGGAGTGCGATGCGGTCCAAGGAGATGCGGGCGCGTTCGCGATCCTGCTCGATGACTCGGACGCGTCGCAAGCCAGTTCTCGTTGGCGGTCTTTGGGCCTGCTCACCACGAACCCTGGCGTGACGATTCGCTGTTACAATTCCGAGAGCCGTTCTCTCGTCAAGCAAGTGGTCTTGGTCCATGCCAAGTACGGGCGGGCGCAGATGGAGAGCGTCGTGCTGCACGAACTTGGACACGCGCTGGGCTTGGATCACAGCTGCTCGGGTGGAGCGGGGGCCAAAGATTTCATCGCTTGTTCCGGAGTTTCCGGAGCTCATCATCCTTATCGCAAAGCGGTCATGTATCCGGAGCTCCTCGCGGGTTCGGCGGCGATCCCGGAGATGAGCCGAGGGGGCGTTGACCATAAGGAATCGCTGCAGACGAACGATCGCGAGCGCACGGCTTGCCGGTACAAAAACTGATCGGAGATCGAGATGGAGATGACGCCCGTTTCGCCTGAGCTGCTTCTCTTCGTGGTCGCGTTCCTGGCGGGAGCGGTTCACGTCGCGTCCCCCGATCATTGGCTGCCGGCCGCGCTCTGGAGCTGGCGCCGAGGCTGGACGACGCGCCGGACGGCCGGGTTCGCCGCTCTCTTTCTTTCGAATCACCTCGCCCTTGGGCTTCTGATTTTCCTGTTCTTCGAATTGGCGGCGCGCCTCCTCTTTCCACAAGTTGGACCGGATCAGCTCTTTGCAGCTTCCCTGGCCGTGGCTCTTTTGATTTGGGGCGTCCGCGTGGTTCGTTACCTAGCGTTTGATCGTGCCGTCGAGACGCGGCCGAACGATCTTTGGAACCTTGGCCAGATCCTCCTCTTTCTGGGGCCCGCCGAAACCCTCCTGCCGATTCTTGTGAGGTCGGTTGGCCAGGGCTGGGGCTGGTTTCTTCCCTTTGCCGCGTTTGGATTAGGGACGCTCATCGCCGGTACGGCCGGGATCGTTTGGGGACGGTGGTCGTGGAACCGGGGAGACAGCCTGCCGCTGCGGTTGGAAAGCGCTCGCGGTCCGATCCAGCTTCTTCCTGCGGCAATCGGGATTCTCGCGGCCTGGGCCGCATCAGGGCTGACTTGACAGACGTTTGAACGGAGCCATTAAGGTTAGAACTATGCCTCTTTACGAATACGACTGCGGATCCTGCCAGAAACGCATTGAAGCCATCCAGAAGTTCGCCGATGCGCCCCTCACGGATTGTCCCGAGTGCGGAGCGAAGGCTGCGCTGCAGAAGCGGATGAGCCTGAACTCCTTTTCGCTCAAGGGCACGGGCTGGTACTCGACGGATTATAAAAAGAGTACGCCTTCTTCGGGGGGCGCCGCTTCCGGCGGGACTTCTTCGTCGAGTTCCTCGAGTTGAACCCATCGCTGATCAACCCTTACCTGCAGGCTTTTCGGGCCGCAGAAGGGCTGTCGCCGCACGCACAATCCGATCTTCGCAAAGCCCTGATCTGGGCCTATTCCTGGAGCGTTCCCGATGAGGCTTCGTTGCGTGGTCTTGTCGCATACAGCCCCTTGGTCGAGATTGGCGCGGGAACAGGCTACTGGGCATGGTGCCTGGAGCAGCTGGGCGCGCGCGTCTCCGCCTACGACCGCGAACCACATCAGTCTCCCCGGTGGAAAGAGATTCTTCCCGGAGGACCCGAGGCGCTCAGCCGCCACGCCGAGGAGACCCTTCTCCTTTCTTGGCCACCGCTCGGTGATCCGATGGGGGAAGATTGCCTGCGGATGTTCCGCGGGAAGCACGTGGCCTACATCGGAGAGTGGCGCGGAAGA
>JBEIOW010000318.1:0-3513 GCA_040377385.1 Bacteriovoracaceae bacterium
ACCACCTTCAAGTGCTCCCAATAATCCAATCCCGCGCGTTTGACGGCGGTGTCGGAAATATCGAAGCCGAGCGGCTCGACAAGATGCAGGGTCGTCCCGGTCGCAAGACATAGCCGCCCGATCGAACCCGTGTTTTGCGGGATCTCCGGCTCGATCAGGACGACATGAAGGCCTGCCGACATATCAGGGACGAAGAACCGTCGGCGTGCGCGCAAACGGAATCGTCTCGCGAACGTGCTCGACTCCCGTCAACCACGCCACGGTGCGCTCCACCCCGAGACCGAATCCGCCGTGAGGCACAGAACCGAAGCGGCGCAAATCGAGGTACCAGCTATAGTCCTTTTCCTCGAGCTTATGCTCGGCGATCCGGCGTTTGAGAACGTCGACGTTTTCTTCGCGCTGACCTCCCCCGATGAGCTCGCCGTAGCCATACGGCGCGATCAGATCGCAACCGAGCGCATACTTGCCTGTACCGGTGACGCCCGGGCCACCGATCGAATCCGTCTGCTTGAAGTAGAACGCCTTAATCTGAGCCGGGAGGTGGTGGACATAGACCGGCTTGCCGCCGAACTCTTCGCCCAGCGCCGTCTCATGGGGCGCGCCAAAGTCTTCTCCCCAGGGAAGGGCAAGTCCCTTCTTCTCGAGAATTTTAAGCGCGTCATCGTAAGTGATACGCGGGAAAGGAGCCGCGATCTTCTCGAGCTGCGAAACATCGCGCTCGAGAATTTGGAGCTCCTTCGCTCGGCGCGAGATCACGTTGCGGACGATATGCGTGAGGAAGTCCTCGCCCAGCTGCATCGTATCCTCGAGATCGGCGAACGCGACCTCGGGCTCAACCATCCAGAATTCCGTAAGATGCTTACGGGTCTGGGAGTTTTCCGCGCGGAAGGTAGGACCAAAGACGTAAACCTTGCCGAACGCCATCGCGCCGACCTCGCCGTAGAGCTGGCCGGTCTGCGAAAGAAACGCCTGCTGCTCGAAGTACTCCGTCTCGAACAACGTCGACGTCCCTTCGCAAGACGACGCGGTCAGGATCGGGGAATCAAAGCGAATAAAGCCGCGATCGTCGAAAAACTCTTGGATCGAGCGAATAATTTCCGCGCGCACGCGGAGGGCGGCCCACTGCTTCTGGGAGCGAATCCAGAGGTGGCGGTTCTCCATGAGAAACGCGACCCCGTGTTCTTTCGGAGTGATCGGGTAGGCATCGGCAATCTGGTGAATTTTGATCGACTGCACACCGAGCTCAAACCCGCTCGGCTGACGAGGCGCGGGCTTGAGCAAGCCGGTCACTTCGACCGAGGACTCCTGCGTGAGCTTGTCGAATTCGACAAAAGCTTCGGCGGGCGTTTCACCGTTGAAGAGAACACCCTGAAGGATGCCCGTTCCGTCCCGCAAGATCAGGAACTTAATCTTCCCCGAGCTGCGCACGTTGTACACCCAGCCGCGAACCGTAACGGTTTGGCCAGCGTGTTTTGCGGCGTCTTCAATATAAAACCGATCAGGCGTCATCGGATCCCATCTCCAACGCGAGGGCCGCAAGCGTGCGCACGTGTGCGCCGGTGCCGCCTTTTTTCGGGAAGTATGGAATATGGGTCACGCCGTTGCCCGTGTACGCAATGTCCATGTGCACCCAAGGCGTTCCCTTGCGGATGAACTGCTTGAGGAACACACCACCGCGGATCGTGCCGCCCATGGAGTCGTTGCAGGAATTCCGCATGTCGGCCGTGTCGGAGCGCATGTCCTCGAAGTATTCGTCCCAGCAAGGCAGTTCCCAGACTTTCTCATCCTTGGATTTTGCCGCCGCTTTGACCTGGCTCATGAACGACTCGTCGTTGCCCATCAGGCCGCAGCACTGCTTACCCAGCGCCACGCCGACCGCTCCCGTGAGGGTCGCGACGTTGACGATGGCCGAAGGCTTGAACTCGTGCGCGTAATCGAGGAGATCGGCCAGAATGAGGCGCCCTTCAGCATCCGTGTTGATGATTTCAACCGTCTTGCCGTTCCGCGCTGCCACGACGTTACCCGGCTGGATCGCCGTGCCGCTCGGCATGTTCTCGGTGAAACCGAGGATCGCCACCACGCGGGTCGGGACCTTGAGCTTCGCGGCCAAGAGGATCGCGCCCATGCAGGTCGCCGCTCCGGTCATGTCGTGCTTCATCTCTTCCATGCGCATGGACGGCTTGATGGAGATCCCGCCGCTATCGAAGGTCACGCCTTTGCCGACGAGGACGAGCGTCTTCTTCGCTTTCGCGGGAGCGTGCTCAAGAATGACGATTTTCCCTTCGCGCTCAGAGCCCTGTCCCACAGCGAGAAACAGTCCCATCTTCTCGCGCTTGGCTTCCGCCTCACCGAGAATCGTGCACTTGAGGCCATACTCTTTGGCGAAGATCTTGGCTTCGGCCGCGTAATATTCCGGCGTGCCGGTGTTGGAAGGCTGGTTCGACCAGTCGCGCGTGACGTTCATCGCGCGAAGCGCTTCTAGAACGAGTTTCAGCTCGGGCGCAAAATCCTTCGCGAGCTTTGCGTTCTTGGTGACGAAGGTAATCGTCTTTGGCCAAGCCGCATCGACCGGTTTCGATTTGTGCTCGTTAAATTGATAAGCGCCGTAAAGGAGCCCTTCCGCGAAGGCCGTCGCGCGAGACAACGCGGACGCCTCTCCGGACGCGCCCACCAGGGCATCTAAATGAACCGCGACAGAGTCCGCTTTCTCCGCGACGAGTCGTGCCCAAGCATGGCCGCCGGCAGAACGAATTCGGTCCGAGGCGAGTTCCTTCTCGACGCCCATGGCAACGAGGCAAAGGCTCTCGGCCTTCCCCTTGCCCGCGAGTCGCAAAAATTGCGTCGAAGGAAATTTCGCGGTGAACGCGGCGCTTTTGCGCAAACGCTCGAGCGTTTTCGCGTAGGCGTTTTTCGCGACCACAGCCTTTCCGGATGCGTCCTGGAACACAGGCAGGACATCGACCTCCACGGCGGGAGATGCGGTTTTCACAGAGCAATTTGGCACTTTAACGGGAGCTTTAGACATGAGAAGTCCAATATCATGCTGCGGCAATATCACCAAACCGTCGGGCCGGTTTACCGACTCGTGGACGCCTGCGTTATCGGTGGCGCCTGGCTACTCGCCTACTGGGCGCGATTCCAACTTCCATTGATCGAGGTCACCAAGGGCTTTCCCAAGTTCTCGACCTACGCCTCGCTCACGCCGCTCATCCTTCTGCTTTGGCAAATCGTCTTTTCTAACAGCGCAATCTACGCCCCCCGTCAGATGCCTCGCCGAACCCACGAAGCTTTCTCGGTCCTCCGAAGCCATCTGATCGCCCTGATGAGCTTCCTCGCCCTCACTTATCTCATCAGCGAATACCGGTACTCCCGGGTGGTGATGATTTACTTCGCGCTGTTCGGAGCCATTGGCCTCGTCGCCGCTCGCATGACCCTCCGAAACAGCCTCCGCGCCCTTCGGCGCAAAGGCGTTCGCGTCAAGCGGGTCCTCCTCGCCGGGGAAGGCGTCCCCCT
>JBEIOW010000386.1:0-2958 GCA_040377385.1 Bacteriovoracaceae bacterium
CCTGCAAGCCCGATCTTGAAAAGTTTCTGCGGTGGACCGTTAAACGCGAATCCAAAGCCGATCACGACGAGGAACGGAAACAGGAAGCTCCACGCGAGGGTTCCCTTGTCCCGATAGAACTCCTTGTTGCGCGCCTCAATCATGCGAAAAAGACGTTTGATGTTCATGTCCGAAGATCCTTTCCGGTGAGCTCTAGGAAGAGATCATCGAGGGTGCGCGATCGCACCTGAACCTGTGCGAGCGAAACCCCCGCATCCACTAATGCCTTCAGCGTTCCGTTCACGTCTTCACTGAGAAACTCCACCCGGTCCTCGCGATCTTGACGTTTGCCCGCGCGCGCAAATTTGGCCGGATCGCTTCCCGCCATCGCCTCGGGAGGCAACTCGACGACGCGAGTATCGAAGTGTTTGTGAAGGAGTGTTGTCGGCGATCCCTGCGCGATCACTTTGCCGTGATCCATGATGGCGATCTCATCGCAAAGCTCATGCGCTTCTTCCATGTAATGGGTGGTGAGAATGATCGTCTTGCCGCGAGCGCGAATCGTGCGCACGAGCTCCCAGAAATTGCGGCGCGCTTGTGGGTCCAGGCCCGTAGTTGGCTCGTCCAGGAATACGATATCGGGGTCGTGAATTAGCGAAACCGCGAGCAGCATCCGTTGGCGCTGACCGCCCGAAAGTTTATGGGCGTCGCGATCGAGGACCTCTTCCAGATTGCAGAGCCGAATCAGTTCACCCACGTCCGCGGACTTGGGATACATGCCGCCAAAAAGCGTCAGCACCTCTTTGACCTTCAGCAGATCCGGCAAGGCCGTCGATTGAAACTGAATTCCCGCCCGTTCACGGAAGCGCCGAAGCGCCGCGCGAGAACCTGTCAGCGACTCTCCGCGGAAAAGAATCTCGCCAGAGGTCGGCTCCTGGATGCCTTCGATCATCTCGAGCGTCGTCGTCTTCCCGGCGCCGTTGGGACCGAGAAGACCAAAGCACATCCCTTCGCGAACGCCGAAACTCACGCCGCGCACGGCGTGGACTTTCGGAAAGCGTTTTTCCAGATTCTTAAGCTCGAGGATCATTCCCAGGTTTTAGCTGGGATCAGGCAAGCGAGTCCACTTTCACGAAGGAGACCGGCGGATTTAAGACAGATTCAGAGTGGGCTCGGTCCGGCTCTCGGTCGCAGCGACTTTTGCCTTCTTCGCCTCTAGATAAGGCAAGTAGTGGTCACGGTAGAACTCAGGCTTAGAATCCCGGCAAGAGTCCACCAGGCCCAGCGCCCGAGCCGTGCGAATGAAGCCCCAGACCATGTCCGGCTGGCTGGGCAGGAAACCGCACCGGGCGCTGCGAGGGTAGAGGTGATGGTTGTTATGCCATTCGCTCGCGACGATGCCCGGCCACGCCTGATTGACCGAAAAGTCTTCCCGGTTGAAGTCCGAGCCTTCGCGGCGGCGATCCTTCCCGCGGCCGTGACCGTCGTAGTTGTAAGTCCGCACGCCGATCGCCCAGACGCCCGCCATCCCGAAGATCGCGATCGCGAAAGGCATCCCACCGAGGAGATAAAAGGCCCCGAACCAGAAGCCCCAGTTCAGCGCGTAGTGCATCACCGTGTAGCCCGGGTGGCAGAGGGTTCCCCACTTCTGATACTGCGCGTAGCTGTTCAGGTGGACGCCAGTGTGCTCCATGAGCTTGCAAGCGGTGGCGTAATCCTTTTCGTCTAGGTTGCGATTGATCCCCTGGTGAGTCGCGTCCGCAAGGAAGCAATAGAGCCAGCCGCCGTGAATGTTATAGGGGTCGCCCGGTTTCTCCGAATAGCGGTGATGGACGTGGTGCGAGACCACGTAGATTTCCTCAGGGATGACCTTAATGACAAGGTTGCGAGTGAGTTCGCGGAACCAAGCATATTTGAACCGGTAGGCGCGATGCGTGCTGTAGCGATGAAGCCAGAGCGTGCCGTGGCTGCCCATGAACACCATGCTGTAAATGAAGCCCGCGATAAAAAGGGGCCAGGAGAAGTACTTCGTGAGGAAGATCGCGAGCGGAATTGCGAGGCTCAAGCTCAAACTCCAGCCCAGAAGGGCGAGCCAGTTCTTGCGCGTTCTAAAGATATTGAGGGTGTAGAGAAACTCGCGAAAGATCTCGCGATGAGAGGGGACAACGAGACGGCCGTCTTTTTCGAACCCGTAGCGGGGTTCGGCCAAGACGCGTCTCAGAAATGTCATCTCCGAGGAGCCCCTCGCGCATGGCGTTCGGGGCTCCCCTGAGTGAACTTCTCGCAGGGATGACATAGATACACTTCCATCGTTTCCCATGGATGCCACGCTCCCTCCTTTAGCAGAAAAACTTTCCGGCATTGAAAGCATTTTGACTTCCCCTTGCCGGGTTTGTTTAGCCCCAAAAGGGGCGCCGCTACAGGTGTGGAACGTTGGTCCGTCATTGGACTCTCCATGGTTCAGCTGATGGTCAGGCCGAATCAACGACCTGGTAAATCGAAGCGCTAACCCTGCAAAAACGGATCAGTAGCGATTGCCGCCGCCGCCGCCGAAGCCGCCGCGACCGCCGCCGCCTTCGCGCGGAGCCATAGGCTTCGCTTCGTTGACCGTCATTGGACGGCCTTCGTAGTCAGCGCCACTGAATTTTTGCATTGCGTCTTGAGCTTCCGCATCCGAGGACATTTCGACGAAGCCGAAGCCTTTGCTACGACCGGTGTCGCGATCCATGATCACTTTCGCGGATTGGACCGTGCCGCACTGAGCGAAGATGCTTTGGAGCGACTCGTCGGTCGCGGAGAACGGAAGATTACCAACATACAATTTCTTACCCATGAAACCTCCTTAAGGCTGGGAGCCGCTAAAGAGGACAGTGGGTCACATTACCCGCAGACTCTTAGACAGCAGACGATTAACAAGTCCTAGAACAAGCCAACCAGACGTCGCCAGGATAGCACGCCCATCCTGGAATCTATATGTGA
>JBEIOW010000280.1:0-3912 GCA_040377385.1 Bacteriovoracaceae bacterium
AAAATCATCGACGCGACTTCCGCTACCCTTGCCTTGAGCGCCGAGCAAGTGAGCGCGTCTCGCGCAGTTCTCGCCGCATACGGAAACATGTCGTCAGCGACCCTACCCCACGTTTGGGAGTACATTCTCAACCAAACCCGACCTCCCACCGGCACGCTCGTGGTCAGCCTCGCCTTCGGACCTGGTCTCACGCTTTTTGGCGCCGTTTTCCGAGTCACATGAATACGGAATCGCTCGCCTTTAACCTCCTTTGGATGAGCCCCTTTCTCGCGCAAGCGGGACTGATGTTCATCGACGAGTGGATCTGTCATGAGCGTCGAGGACTCGGACGCTGGGAGCGCATCGGTCACCCCGTCGACACGCTGACGGTGATTGCCTGCTACGGTCTGCTGACGTTTTCAGCTCCGTCGACCACCGCACTGCTGATCTATCTCGGGCTGAGCGTGGTCTCCTGTCTGGTGATCACGAAGGACGAAGGAGTGCACTCGGCCGAGTGCGGTCCGCTGGAACAGTGGATTCACGCCCTCCTCTTCATCCTCCATCCGGTCACGCTCGGTGCGGCGGCATGGGCCTGGTGGAACGGTCGAGGCCAAGTCGCGATCCCCGCGCTCCTGGCGTCGACGTGCGGTGTTCTCCTTTATCAGTGGATCCGGTGGAACCGCCCGGGCGCGAAGTGGCCCAAGGAAAAGCTCCCTCCGGTCAACAACGCCATCTACGACGACTACGGGGATCGCTGGTACACGGCCGATGACGATCCGGTGGCCCTCCTCCGCGCGGAATCGCGAGCCAAAACCCCCTGGATTCAGCAGCGACTTGAGACCCAAGGCGCCAAATCGATTCTCGATGTCGGGTGCGGCGCAGGATTTACGAGCAACGCCCTCGCAGCGAGTGGATTCCAAGTGACGGGCGTGGATCTCTCCCTTTCGAGCCTGGAGGCAGCTCGTCGGCACGACTCAAGTGGACGCGCGACCTACGTGCACGCCGATGCGAATCATCTTCCTTTCCCCGACGCCCATTTCGACGCAGTTTGCTCCCTCGACTTCCTCGAACACGTGGAGGACCCCGCGCGCGCCATCCGCGAGATCGCTCGCGTACTCAAACCTGGCGGGCTCTTCTTCTTTCACACCTTCAATCGCAACTGGATGTCGTGGCTCGTCGTCATCAAGCTGGTCGAATGGCTGGTCGCCAATACTCCGCGGGACATGCACGTCTTGCGACTCTTCATCAAGCCGCGGGAGCTCAACCAGATGAATCTCGCTGCGGGAATGAAAACCCAAGAAATCACGGGTCTTCGTCCGGTCTTCAGCACCTTGACTTGGGAGAGCCTCCGAACGGGCGTTGTGCCGAAAGGGCTCCGCTTCTGCCTGACTCGCTCGACCGCTCTGTCCTATCTCGGCATGGCGAAAAAACAGGACGCTCGCTGACCAAAACGAACCCGAGAACAAGTCCTTCGATCAAAAGATCTCGTTTGCGGTGATAGGAATCCAGCCGTGGAGGTGAAGAAATACCTTCACCGCCCGCGGCGACTGATCTACCCCCGCTAAAAACTCCATCAACTTCCCCAGGTATTCACGGTGCAGGCGCTCGGCCTCGGCCCATTGCGCGGCATCGAGCGCGCAGACGAGCTGTGCGATGCGCTGATTAGGCTGAGCCGGATCTTGTTCGATCGCCTGGCGAGCCAGCTCAAACCCTTCGGCGTAGGAACGATAGCGCTCCTGATCCCCCGCGCGCGATTCTGAAACATTGGGCGGACCCGGGCGAAAGCTTCCATCCTTCTGCCGGACCACAAACCCTCGGTGCTGCGCCTCGGCCAGCGCCTTGGCGAGAGGTTCCACGCCGGGACGCAGAGCTCGACGCAGGTTCTGCTGCTGCCAGGCAGGATCTCCCCGAAAGCGCGGATCCACCGACCAGCACCCCAGCATTCTCGAGTAGACCGAAGTCAGAGAAAGGTCACTGGACTCGGCGGGCGCGGGTGTCACCGCATCTTGGCGGAACCTCAAGGCGTCCAAGCTCGCGTCGAAATATTCGATCAGTTCTGGGTCTTTGGTCAGGGCGCGGAAGACGAGAAAGATAAAGTACTGTTTCTCGAACCGGGTGAACTCAAAGAGCTTCGCGAGCTGCGTGATGCGGTCCGGACTGATGTGACGCTTCTTCTTCAGAACGAGGCTGAGATAGCCGCGCGTCGTCTTCAAGCGCTTGGCGCAATACTCATAGCTGAACTTTGGATTGCTCGCGCGCCTCAGCTCGAAGCAATCCAAAAGGAAGTCGCGATAATCCGCACGCGAGGCGATATCCCTCGCACTGACTGCTGCACCCTGTGGATTGGACACCCTTCGAGTTTGTACGCGTTGACGCGGGGCCGGGAGGGCTTTGATGAGTCTTTTCGCCATAGTGTATTCTCTCGGTATACACCCGGGCACCCACCTGTCGTCCAGCAGAAGACGGCATTTCCGGCGTCAGTTTTTATACATATTACCTAAAAACAAATTACGACCGATCCTTATAGCTAGAAGTTCAATCTCATCCCAAGGAGCCCGTCATGTCCCTGCTGAAGAAATCCGCCCAGCTATTTGTCCTGTGCACCGCTCTGGCGAGCCTATCCGCCCAAGCCCGCGGAAACACGTCGTCGCAGACCGCAACCGAAGAGCGCGGCAAAGAAAACGCTCCCGTGATCATCACGGAAACGACGGTATCGGTTTGCGATGCTTCGATCCTCGAAAACGGAGCGAGCTCGTTGGATCGGACGCAGAAATGCGCCCCGAAGAAGATTACCTGCGTAGGCGGCCAAGGTGACGCGAGCAAAGCTTGCCATTGCCCCAAGGGAACTTCGGAGAAGGATTGCCTCAAGCTGACCAAATGTCCCGAAGGTGAGGTCTCGGTACCCGCTGAATGCAGCGCCATCAAGCCAAAGCCTCCCGCCGGCTCCGTCTGCACGGCCTGCGTCGGGGATTTCTGATCTTTCATTCTTTCACAGCCGTAGAGGGGAGCTCGATCGCCTCCCCTCTGCGGCTCTCTTCTACGGCCCTCTTCTGCTGCCCTCCTCCGGACTTCACCATCCCCTCTCTCGTCATCGTTCTGACGCCGAAGAAAACCTTCAATCATTCTGTAGAGTTCCGAGCGGTCTTCATCGCTCACTCCTCACGCCCCCTATTCGCGAAATTACGCAAGAGTTCCGCAGGTTTCGCCGATAGGACTGAGGAGGAACTGATCCATGACCGTCACTGGACTTCGCACCGCAATCCTCCCTCAATCGGGTGAGGACACGCTCAGTCTTCCGCGCGTTCGCGAGCATCTGGTCTCCGCGCTGCGAGGAAAAGATAGCCTGGTCGAACTCTCGCTGGCGACCTTCCTGGCGGGAGGCCATCTTCTCCTCGAAGGCGCTCCGGGGACGGGGAAGACCTCGCTTGCGAAAGCGATGGCTTGCACCTTCGGCGGCAGCTTCCGGCGAATTCAGATGACGAGCGACCTTCTGCCGAGCGACATCGTCGGCATCCTACGACTCCAACCGGGAGACTCCGAGCTCGAGTTTCGTAAAGGGCCGATCTTCAGTAACTTCGTCCTCGCCGACGAGCTCAACCGGACCGGACCCAAGACCCAGAGCGCTCTGCTGGAAGCGATGGCGGAGAAAACCGTTTCCGTCGACGGACACTCCTACCGCCTTCCTGATCCGTTCTTCGTGGTTGCCACCCAAAACCCGCTCGAGTTCCACGGAGTCTATCCGCTCGCTGAGAGTCAGCTCGATCGATTCATGGTGCAGCTCCAATTTTCCGCGCCAGAACGGGACTCTGAGCTCGAAATCTATCGCCAACGTGCGCACGCCGGCAAAGCCAACAACGGCGAGGTGAGCTCGACGATCGAGCCGCTCCTCTCCATCGAGCAAGCGCTGGAATACCGCAAGATCGTGGAGACCAT